>NZ_GL987988.1:547631-705746 GCF_000158195.2 Fusobacterium mortiferum ATCC 9817 | reverse complement strand
TATTTATTCTAGAAATATAAAAAAAGAACTTAAATTTATTATCTCTAAAATAAAAAAATATAAATTACAATATACTAAAACTACATTTTATCAACTAGAAATCTGGAAAACATTTGGAATAAATCCTTTCTATTGTTTTAATTGTAAAATTAAAATGAAAGTAAGAAGAATTTCATATTTTAATATATCAAAAGGCTCCATTTGTTGGAAAGAATATTGTTGGTAGCGCTGATTAAAATCAGCTTTTTTGTGTTACAAAAATATTTATTTTTTCTTATTTTATTAAACTTCTAATAGAAATATTAACTAATTCCTTATTTTTCTCTTAAAAAGTCAAATTATAATTTCCTTATGTATAAAAAAGTACCTGCTTTTACACAGGTACTAAAAATTCTTATTTAATTTTTTATGCTATTAGGATAAAACTAGAATGCTACGTTGAATCCTAATGCAGCATATGGTTGCCATCTCCAGTTAGTAGCATCATGTTCAGCTGTAACTGCAAAGTTTCCATACTCTGCTCCTAAAGTTCCATAAACTGAAACAAATTCAGTTGCTTGATATGTAGCAGTAATCCATTGGTCAGCTTTTAAATAATAAGCTCTATCATGAGTTCTCTTATTATAAGCATTATATGGATCATATCCCCACTCAGTTCCTAAATCAACACTCCATTTATCTTGAGTATATAAATTTGCATTATAATGTAAGTATAACTCTACATCAGTTTCTATATTATCTTTGTATGTATCAGGAGCTGTTCCTTGAGATGTTCCATAAGCTAAATAAGTATTATAAATATTTAACTCAATATCAAATCCATATGGGAATAAGTGTTTAGTTTCAATATCAAATCCATATCTTTGACTATAATCAGCATCATTTCCTTGTCCCCATCTATATCCAACTTTTGGAGCAACTATAAAATAATCTGTTTTAATAAAATCATTATCAAATAAATATGCTCCAAAATCAAATCTTGCTTGATATTCTACTCTTTGATCATTATCAGTATAATCAAAATACTCAACTCTTGATGCTAAATCAACTTTAGAATCTCCAATTAATCCATGATTATAATAGTATCTTAATCTTGTTTCAGTTCCAGTTTTTTCTTGATTTGGTCTAACTGGATTTGATGATGCATCTTGTAAATCATTGTAATCTCTTACTCTGAATTCAAATCTTTGGTTTTCAGTCATATTAACTGCTCCAGCAAGTTGTAATCTTGAATATTTATTTGCACCATTCCATGCACCATTATCTTTAGTTTCATTTAAATCATAATCTTGCCCTTCAGTTTCACCATAATATTTGTACTCTAATCCAATATTTCCATTTGGTCTGAATCCTTCTTCTTTATCTCTGTATACGATTACTTCTTTCTCTACTATTTGAACTGGAGCTTCCTCTACTACTACTGGAGCTGGTACAACTTCTTTAGCTGAAGCAGCTGCAGTTACTACTAATAAAGAACCTAATAAAAGTGCTAATCTTTTCATAATTATCTCTCCTTTTTTCATAAATTTTTCTCAAACCCATCACATAATGTGTCTGATATTCTCCCGTTGATATAAATATACCTTATTTTCCTTGATTTGTAAATAGTTTTTTTTATTATTTTATTTTTCAAACACTGATTTTTTCAATATTTTTAATCTAACTACCCTTTCAAATCCTTATTTATAGCCAATTTTGTCAAGTTTATTTTTTTTATTAAGTTGAAAAAACTTTTTTATTTTTTTATTATATGTTTCATTTTTAATTAATACTTATTTTATTTTACTAAATAAAAACAGGGATTGACCTATGTTAAGTCATATAGCCAATCCCTTTTTCATTTTTTTATATATTTTATACCATTTTATTAGTTTTTTAAATTTATTAAGAACTTTTTATAAAATTTCTTCAATTTTTTATGGTATATTTTTAATTTTAAATCCCACTAATTATTTTTTAGATTATTTTATAACTAGAAATTATAAGTCCATCCAATTCCAAAATCTGTATAATTTTCTTTAGAGTGATCATCTGTATATCCATTTTCTGTTTTCCATTCTCTAAATTCATATCCATAGTATCCATAAACTGTTAAAGCATCTGATACTTTATATGATGGTTTAATATAAAGTCTATTTCTTCCAAATTCATCATAATGTCTATAAGCTGGTTCTTTTCCTTCAAAACCATAATCAGCAGAAAGTGTGAATCTTCCTTCGAAATTTAATGTTAATTTTTCTCCTTTATATAAAGGGAAATATGCTCTAATTTGATGCTCTATATACTCATCATTTTTTGCTCCATTAACTTCGTCTGTATTTCCTACTGTAAAGTTATAGTTTAAGAAATATCCAACTTTTAAATTTCCAAATTTTACTCCTATTGGGAATACTTCTGTTTTTATCCAATCATTTTTTCCTGTATTTCCATCTTGGTTAGTTGCTTCATACCAAACATCTCCTGATGACCAGAACCAATTATTTGAATAATCCCATCTTACATAATGTCTATCATACTCATCTTGTGCTCTTAATCTATACCCAATTTTAAAATTATCTGCTACTTTTTTCCATACATCTATTTGTAATCTAGCATTAGTAGAATCTAATCCTCCACCATGACCATCATATGACCAGAATTTTCCTCCAGTAACTCCAAATGTATAATCACCATATTTTAATCCAACAGTATTTCCAAAGAAAATACTATCTAAATCAGGTCCACTTGCTTCATTTTCTATTTCTATCTCTTGATTAAAATGAGTTACTTCTAATTTTGGTGTTTCTGCCATAGCTCCTACTGAAATAATTCCCATAGCTGCTAATAATAATGCTAATCTTTTCATAATTTTATCCTCCCAAATTTTCTTTGAAATATTCTATGAAGAATTTATGTCTCCCAACTCATATTTTCCTCACAAATTAATCATAAACTATTTTTTTTAAAAAATCAAGTATTTTTTTTATTTTTTTTGTTTTTTTTACAATCATTTTACATTTTTTTTACACTATTTTAACTATATAACCTTTGTTATACTTATATTTATCTAATACAAGTCATTTGTTCATAATTTTCTATTTCACAGCTATAGTGTGTGTGTAATATAATCTTCTTGTACTAATTCTACTTGTATTATTTTCCTTCAGCTTTTTGCTTATAGCCCCTATATTTTTTTATCGAGAGTCTCTCAATAATTTTGTTAGCTTCCTCTCCATATTTTCTTTTGCCCTCTCCTCTTTTTTGAATTATTCCTACAAAAAAAGATGAGTCCACAAGAATTTTTAGACTCATCTCAAAAATTTTTATTCCTATCTTAATTTTATTTTTTATACCCTATCACTTTAAAATTTCTTTGATAGAATGACATTCCTACTAAGATAATATTTTCTATTCCTTTATCTCTTAACTCCACATCATATTTTTTACTCTCTATCTGTGCTAAGGCTTCTTCGCTTACTCTTACTAACTCTTCCTCATTTTCTGCTACCTTGAGCTCTATTATCAAGGCATTCTTTTCTTTGCTCTTATCTCGTGGTTCTATCATCAAATCATATCTTCCTCTCCTGCTCTCCCTATTTGAACGTACATAATATTTTCTTCTTAATCCCAACAACATTCCCAAGATAAATACATGATAATGGCTCTCCTTTGAACTTGAGTTAAAATCAAAACAACTTACATTTGTCAGCATAATATTTTCCAACTCATAGCTAAACTCTTCTAGATTTCCCTCTAATAGATACTCTAATGCCTTATCAAATCCATCTATACTTCCTAAAAAATTACTAATAAAATCTCTCTCAAAGAAATAGTGTACCTCTTCATTTGGTATCTTGATACTGTACTTTCCAAAATCTACCTCTTCTACTGGGGTTAAATATCCTGCATTTGTCAATAGATACCATATTTGCTCTGGATTTTTCAACTCATCAAAGTTTGAATATATATCTATTGTTTTATTTATAGTTTCTCTCTGAAATAGCTTTGATAACTCATCAAATATTAAACTATTTACTTCTCTTAAAACTTTATTTATCAAGCTATTACTTGAAGTATTTACCCAGTATGGCATTATCCTCTTTCTATCCAAAAAATTAGTTATACTAAAGGGATTATACACTCTTACTCCCCCAAAGTTATATCCATTATACCACTTTTGTACCTCTGGCAATCTCTCTTCTAGTTGATATTCCCTCAGAGAATTCTCTACCTCTTTCTCTGTTATCCCAAAATACTCTGCAAAATTTTCCTCCAGTATTGAGTTTACTTTGACATTATTCAATCCAGAAAATATATTTTCCTTAGATATTCTCATTATTCCAGTGAGTACCGCCTTCTTTAGAAAAGGATTTTCTTTCAAAGCACTCCCAAACAGTCCTGTAAAAAAATTCTTTACCTCATCATAATATCCACCCTCATAAGCTGATACCATTGGTGTGTCATATTCATCTATCAACAAAATCACATCTTGTTTGTAATACTCTTTTAAACATTTTGATAAAAAAATTAATGAACTACTGTAATCCTCTTCTTCTCTTTTCCAAATCCTATCAAAAATCTCTATGTTTCTCTCATCTAGACTCTCTCTAATATATTTATATTTCTCAAATAAGTCTGAAATAACTGACTTTATACATACAAACATCTTTTCAACATTGTCTGCCTTAATATCCTTAAAAGATAAAAATATTACTGGATATTTCCCTTGCTCCTCTATTACTGAAGAATTTTCTATATACAAACCTTCAAAAAGTTTTCTATTATTTTCTTTGTTCTCTATATCAAAAAAATATTTTAACATTGACATATTTAATGTCTTTCCAAATCTTCGTGGTCTTGTTATCAATTGAACTTTTGTTATATCTTTTACTATATCTTCTATAAATTTTGTCTTATCTACATAAAAACTCTTCTCTGTTATCAGCTCTTTAAAATCTGATAATCCTATACCTATCCCTCTCATTTTTCTCCCTCCTTCTCCCATATCCAACTATATTATATCATTTTCTCCCAAAAATAAAAAGATGTTAAAGAGTTTCATCTCCTTAACATCTTCTGTATTTTATTGTGATTTCTAATCACATACTAGGGTTTCTATATTATCAAATTAGAAAGTATATCTCCATCCAACTAAGATATCTTGATAGTTTTCTTTTCCTGCTCCAGCATAGAACTCTCTCTTATCTCCTTCTTGATAGTCGAAATCTCTCCACTCATAAGCATATTGTCCATAAACATTTAAGCTTTCTGTAACTTTATAATCAAATTTTACATAAAGTCTTGTTCTTCCAAAAGAATCATATTCTCTATATCCTGCATGCTTATCTGCTCTATCTTTTCCATCATTATTCCAATCTTGTTCTTCAGCTATTGTAAATCTACCTTCAAAAGATAATCCTAATTTTTCTCCTTGATATAGTGGTGCATATAATCTAATTTGATGTTCCATCTCTGATTCATAATGATTATCTGTTGCTTCTGAACTTCCTAAAGCTCCATAATATTGGAAATAATATCCAACTTTAACTGGTCCTACTTTAACTCCAATAGGTAAAGTTTCTGCTTTTATATAATCAGGTGTTCCATTTTTTCTTCCTACATCAGAATCATCATTATTTGATTCATACCATACATCTCCCCAAGAGAAGAACATGTTGTTGCTTCCATTGTAATCCCATCTTGCATAGTATCTATCATAATCATCTTGAAGTCTTAATCTTGTTCCTAATTTTAAATCTGGAGTTACTTTTTTCCACACATCCATTTGAAGTCTTCCATTATCACTGTGAGCTCCATCTCCATCAAAATCTACTGACCATTGTTTTCCTGCTGTTAATCCAAATTGCCAATCTCCATATTCTAAGTTTACATTATTCCATAGCCATACATCATCAAATGTTTGATTTCCATTTTCGTTTTCTATTTCGATTTCTTGTCCAATGCTTGTTACTTTTAATGTTGGTGCTTCCGCCATAGCTCCTACTGAAACTATTCCCATTGCTGCTAATAATAATGCTAATCTTTTCATATTATTCCCTCCATAATTCTTTCATTGCTTCCCAGCTAAGCCAATTTTATGAAATAAATGTGATAATAAATTACAATTTTTATGTTAAAATATTATTTTTTTGAACTTAATTTCAACATATTTTTTTCACTAAAGTATTTCTACCCTATATTTTTTCTATATTTTCATCACTATATTTACAAATTATTTTCCCTTAATTTTTTTATATAAAATGTACTTTTTTTAAAATAATTGTTGACTTACAAAATAAAATGAGGTATCATAATATTGTAAAAAGTAATGTTCACGAGTACAAAAATGTTTTTATTTGATGGAGGGGTATCATGAAAAAAATTTTATTTGCTGCAATAGTATCATCACTTATCTTAGCTGGATGTTCATCTACAAATGTTGTTGAGAGAAAAAATGTAGATAGAAAAATCACTTGGGAAGTAGGAGGACATTTACCAGCACAAAAAGGATATGAAAAAAATATAGGTACAGCTGGTGTACTATATGGTTCTCTTGAAGGAAAATACATAGTTGTTGGTGGAGGAGCTAATTTCCCTATAAAACCTGTTGCTCAAGGTGGACCTAAATTTTTATACTCAGATGTTTATGTATTAACAGAAAATAATGGAGAGGTTACAGTTGTAGAGCACACTAACCTACCTCACGAAATAGGATACGGAGCTTCTGTTACTACTCCTACAGGAATTTACTATATAGGTGGAGCAGCTAATGCTGAGCAAGATAACGATATCTGGTTCTTATCGATGAAAGATGGAAAATTAGATATGAAAAAAGTTGGAGATTTACCTTTCACATTCCAAAATGGTGGAGCTGTTGAAAAAGATGGAAAACTTTATGTACATACAGGTAAACAAGCTGGACAGGCTTCTAATAAATTCTACTCTTATGATTTAACTACTCAAGAAGTTAAAGAATTAGCTCCAGTTCCTGGAGAAACTAGAACTCAATCTGTTTCTCAATTATTAAATGGAGAGCTATATGTATTTGGTGGAGGAAACTCTAAAGCATTTGTAGATGGATACAAATATAATTTTGAAACTAATACTTGGACAGAAGTTGCTCCAGTTATAATCAATGGAAAAGAAGTATCAGTATTAGGAGCTAACTCTGTAAAATTAAATGAAAGTGAAATGATGGTAATTGGTGGATTTGAAAAACAACTTTGGAATGACGCTAACTACTATTTAGGAAACTTAAAAGGTGACGAATTAGCTAATTATAAAGCTGGATATTTCGGAGCTGATCCTTATGAGTTTGGATGGAATAGAGATGTATTAGTTTACAATGCTGATACTAATACTTGGAAAACTATTGGTGAAATTCCATTTGATGCACCTTGTGGAGAAGGGCTAGTTTTATTAGGAAATAAAATATTCTCTATCAATGGAGAAATCAAACCAGGAGTAAGAACTGACAGAGTATTTACTGGAACAATTATAGCTAAATAGGATTATTTTTTTATAAATCTCTCGTGAAAATAACTAGTTATTGTTAATCAATAGCTAGTTATTTTTTATTTTTTCAAATTTTATTCTTGTCTTTTTTTCATATTTAAATACTTATTTTTTCTTAGAAAAGAAAAAGAGATAGAGTTGACAACTAGGGTAATCAACTCTATCTCTGGGGGAGAGATTTTTATGTCTTTATATATTAATGTTATTATTAGCGTTTTTCCCTCTTGGGAGAGAGGGAATATATTTTATTGGGGAAAGTTTATGAAAAAATTATCATTATTATTATACTATTTAGACTTTATTAGTTATAAAAAAGTTTAAATATTTTTTATTTTTTTATAAGTAATTTACTTTTTTCTTATCTTTTATTACTTATACTATTTAGACTCAAGTAGTCTAAAAAAAGTTTAAAAGTTTTAAAAAAATTTTATAAAAAAACTCCAGCTTTTACACTGGAGATTTTTTATTATAATACATTATATTTTTCTATCATAGTTTTCATTCTATTTAATGTTCTTGTTTTTCCAATTATAAATAGAACGTTGTATAGGTCAGCACCTCTAGCTTGTCCTGTTATTACAGCTCTAAGTGGCATATAAACCTTAGCTGGTCCCTCTCCTATCTCTTCTAAAGTAGAGTGTAACATCTCTTTAGCTTCCTCGATAGTGAAATCTTCTTTTTCCCAAGCTTCAAGTTTTTTCATAAATAATTTTATAGACTCTTTTCCAACTGGGTCAAGTATAGACTCATTAAGTTTTTCTACACTTTTTCTCTCTTTTTTATTCATATCTTCAGTTACTACTGGAAGTTCAAATGTATCTTCAAAGTATACTGCAGATTCTTTAGCTATCTCTTTTAATGTTTGAGCTGATTCTCTTAAGATTTCTACTATCTTAACAAGAGCTCTATATTCATGCTCAGATACCTCTTCTCCTACATATCCTAATTGTCTAAAGAAAGGTATAGCTAAGTCTGTTAACTCATTTATATCTTTCATTCTCATATGATGATTGTTTACCCAACCAAGTTTTACAAGGTCAAATACTGGTCCTCCTAGAGAAACTTTATCTATGTTGAAGTTATCAACAAACTCTTGTAATGAGAATATCTCTTTATTTTCTCCAAATGAGTATCCCATTAATCCTAAGAAGTTTACTATTCCCTCTTTTAAGTATCCCTCTTCTTTATACCATATTAATGACACAGGATTTTTTCTCTTAGATATTTTTGTTCTATCAGCATTTCTAAGTAATGGCATATGGATAAACTCTGGTTGCTCCCATCCAAATGCTTTATATAATTGAATATGTTTAGGTGTAGAAGCTATCCATTCCTCAGCTCTTATAACGTGAGTTATTCCCATTAAGTGGTCATCTACTACGTTTGCTAGATGGTAAGTAGGGAATCCATCAGCTTTTAATAATACTTGGTCATCTATTTTATTGTTTTCAAATACTATATCCCCTCTTAATCTATCGTGGATAATTGTTTCTCCTTCATAAGGCATTTTTAATCTTATTACATATGGCTCTCCAGCATCTAATTTAGCTTGAATCTCTTCTGGAGTTAATGAACGACAGTGTCCATCATATCCAGGAGCTTTTCCCATAGCTTTTTGTCTCTCTCTTAATTTATCAAGTCTATCTTGAGTACAGAAACAATAGTAAGCTCCTCCTTGCTCTACAAGCTTTTTAGCATAGTCTCCATATAGGTGAAATCTCTCAGATTGTCTATATGGTCCATACTCTCCTCCTACATCTGGACCTTCTGCATAGTTTAATCCTAACCAGTGAAGAGCATCAAATATCATTTGCTCTGAACCTTCAGTATATCTATTTTGGTCTGTATCCTCTATTCTTAAGATAAACTCTCCATTGTTAGAATTAGCAAATGCTAAGTTGAATAGTGCTATATAAGCAGTTCCAACATGAGGGTCTCCAGTAGGTGATGGAGCTATTCTTGTTCTTACTTTTTTTTCCATTGTATCCTCTCCCATATAAATAATAAATAGTTTTCTCTAAATTTTATCACAATTTTTAATTTTTTTAAAGAGTTATTTCATTTTTTTAAGAAGAAATTGATAATAACCGTATTTCTAAGAAAAGAAAACTCAAAGAATTGTGAAAATTACGGAGAGAAGTTAGATTAACTCAGCGAAACTGAACGCTAAAAAACGCAACTGTTTGAACGAAGTGAGTTTTGCGTTTTTAGTGAAGTAAGCAATAGTTAATCAACTTCTTATAGTATGGAACAATTCTTAGTTTTCTTTTTAAGTTAGCTAAAAGAATTTTTTTATCTATTTTTATTCCATCTTAAATATCCATTAATAAAAATATCAATATCTCCATCCATTACAGCTTTAATATTTCCAGATTCACAATTTGTTCTGTGGTCTTTTACTAATGTATAAGGCTGGAATACATATGAACGTATTTGGTTTCCCCAACCTATATCACTTTGTTCTCCTTGTAACTTTTTAAGCTCTTCCTCTTTCTTTTTCATCTCTAACTCTATTAGTTTAGATTTTAAAAGCTTCATAGCAGTCTCTCTATTACTTAATTGAGATCTCTCTCTTTGGCAAGTAACAACTATGCCTGTTGGGAAATGTGTGATTCTGACAGCTGAGTCAGTCATATTTACGTGTTGTCCCCCTGCTCCACTAGCTCTATATGTATCTATTCTAATATCTGATGGGTCGATATTTACCTCAATACTATCATCTACCTCTGGTACTACCTCAACTGAAGCAAAGGAAGTATGTCTTTTTTTATTAGCATCAAAAGGAGATATTCTTACAAGTCTATGTACTCCCTTTTCACTCTTTAGATATCCAAAGGCATTCATTCCCTCTACCATAAAAGTTATTGATTTTATCCCTACGCTATCCCCAGGCATAAAATCCATCTCACTAATCTTATACTTTTTGTCACTACACCATCTTGAATACATTCTATATAGCATATCAGCCCAGTCACAAGCCTCTGTACCACCAGCTCCAGAATGTATAGTAACTATTGCATTATTTGAGTCATACTCCCCGTCTAATAGAAGTCTAGTATCAAAATGTTCTACATCTTTTCCTAAGATAATATGTTTCTCCTCTAGCTCCTCTTGAAAATCAGTTTCTCCCTGTTCTACAAACTCTATTAGTACCTCTTCATTTTCAAGCTCTGCCACCAAGTTTTTAAACTCAGCTACTAGCTCCTTCTCTCCATTCATCTCTTTTATTATAGCTGAACTTGTTCTCTTATCACTCCAAAAGTTATCCTCCATAGTTTTTTTCTCAAGCTCTGCTATCTTATTTTCTCTTTTTTCTAAGTCAAAGAGACCCCCTAATATCTTCTATCTTTTTTTTGTATTCAGAAAACTCTCTCTTTATATCTAGTATATCCAAAATATCCTCCTATAATCCTAATTTTCTTTTTACATCTTGTAAACTCATCAAGCTATAAATCTCTCCATCAATAGAAACATTTGGTCCCTTTGCACATCTTCCAAAGCATCTTTTATTTGAAAGCATAATCTTTCCATCTTTAGAAAGACCATTGCTGTCTACCTCTAATATTTTTACAAGTTCATTGTATATCTCTTGTCCACCAGCTGGTCCACAGCTCATACCAGTACAGACAGCAACCTCTTTTATATTACTTACTCTGTTTCTAAATTTAGGATAAAAATTTATAGTATTTTCAATGGAAATCTCCATAAGTCCTGTCTTATCAGCTATAAATTTTTGGACTTCTTTAGGGATAGAATCAATTTTTTCTATTACAAAATTAAGTATCTTTACATCATCTTTTTTATCTCTAAGGTTTTCAATAAACTCTTCTAATTCTTTATAAAACTCCTTATCTACCATAATTACTCCTCTCTTAAAATAATTGCCACAGCAGTAGCATACTCTCTTGAATGAGAGATAGATAGCTCTACTCTTTTACCTTTCATTTTATCTTTCAAATCATTTTTAAATACTACTAAAGGTTTTCCTATATCATCATTTAATATCTCTATATCTATGAGATTAAATCCTCTTACACCAGTACCCATAGCCTTTGATATAGCCTCCTTAGCTGAAAATCTTCCTGCATAACTAGCAATTTTTCCAGCTCCTTTTTTTTCTATAAGCTCTATCTCAGCCAGTGTATACACTCTTTTTTTAAAGCTCTCATTTTGTATAGCCTTCTCTATTCTAGCTATCTCTACAATATCATTTCCTATACCTAATATCATCTTATACCTTTTCAAATACATCAATATTTACATCAATAGTAATCTCTAAGTTATCTAAAGAGAACAATCTCTCTACTCCATCTTTTGGACTTCTCCACTTATATGGTGTCATATCAAAAAGATTTCTTATACTCTCATTTTCAGTAATAAAAGATTTTCCTGTACAGTTGACAGTTTTACAATGTTTAAATATTTTTAAATCTTCAACTGGAGAGTAAAAATCAGTTCTCACATTTTTATAGACTACCTCTTTTAATTCTATTAAGTGTTTTTCTCCAGTAGAAACTACTATCAACTTTCCACCATTTTTTAAAACTCTCATCTTCTCTTCTGGAACAATTTTAGCAAACATACAGATTACAAAGTCCATACTCTCATCAGCCAATGGAATATTCATAGCACTAGCCACTAGCCAATCTATATTTTTATATGTTTTAGCTGCACTTATGATAGCTTCCTTAGAGATATCTATCCCTATTATATTACTCTCTACTCCTAGATTTTCTAAAAACTTTTTAATATTACCTGTATAATACCCTTCACCACAACCAATATCTAAAATATCTACACTCTTTTTATCTCCTAGATTTTCAAGGATAAGAGAGTTTACTCTATCAGATATTATTTTGTAATAATCTTTTTCTAAAAATCTCTTTCTACTAAGTACCATCTCCTTGTCATCTCCAGGAGTTTTACTATGTTTTTGGTTAGAAAGCAATAGATTTAGATACCCTTGTTTTCCCATATCAAAAGAATGGTTATTTTCACATCTATAAGTTTTTTCATTTCTAATTAAATCTTTTTTACAAACAGGACAAATTATCATTTTTTCCCCTTATATCATCTTATAAGCTTTTTTAGTATTTTCATTAGTAGCTTTAGCTACCTCTTCTACAGAAATTCCCTTTATCTGTGCAATTTTTTCAGCTACATATTGAACATATATAGGTTCATTTCTCTTTCCTCTATGAGGAGTAGGAGCCATATATGGACAATCAGTTTCTAGTATCAATTTATCTAGTGAAATATTTTCTACAACTTTAACTAAAGTTTTAGCATTTTTAAAAGTAAGTACTCCACCTATTCCAAGATAATATCTATCTATTACCTCTTTAGCAGATTCTACTGAACCAGGATAGCAGTGGAATATTCCTCCCACATCTGGAAACTCTTTTAAAATAGTTAAAGTATCTTCCATAGCATCTCTAGAGTGTATTACAACAGGTTTTCCTACACGTCTAGCTAATTCCATCTGTCTTCTAAAAAATTTTTGTTGTACTTCTTTAGGTTGAGTCATCCAGTGATAATCCAGTCCTATCTCTCCTATTGCTAAAACTTTTTTATCACTAGCCAACTCTTCTAACTCTTTTTCTACCTCATCAGAATACCCCTCTATATCAATAGGGTGTACTCCAACTACTGCATATATAAAATCATTCTCATTGGCATATTTTACACTTCTTCTACTACTCTCTATATCATATCCAATATTTACAGCAAACTCTAAATTCTCCTTTATTCTCTCTAAAACCTCTGCTCTATCCTCATCAAATTGTTCATTATCTAAGTGAGCATGCGAATCTATCAACTTCATACTACTCTCCTAATGATTTTCTTAAACTGTCTAAAAATCTACAAAAATGAAATCCATCACAAACAGAATGATGTACCTGTATAGATATTGGCATTAAATATTTTTCTCCATCTTTAAAATATTTTCCAAGAGTAAAAATTGGAAGTAGATATCCATATCCCTTTTGTAGATTGAGATTAAAGCCCTCAAAACTTTCCCAAGGTATCATTGAAATGGGAAAACTGTTTATAGGAGTATTCGGCTTCCCTTCCATCTCCAAATTTTTCCCATATTTTTCAATATCATCTCTATAATTTTTACAAAATACCTCATAATCTTCTGAGTATTCAGTCCAAATATTTGAAAAAGTTTCACTCTCTTTATAAAAAACTGTATAGCAAGGTAACATCTCATCAAAATATCCTACTTTTCCCTCGCTATCTAATACAGTTCTAAACTCTTCATATCTATTTACTATTTTTGTTATATGGTAAAGCATAGTTGGATATATCTTTTTTTGCTCTGTCACTATCTTAGTAACATCTAATTTAGTTGTCATACTATAAGTACAAGGAATATCATCTAAATAGTGTCTATAGTGAGCTTTTCTCTTCCAATTCTCTATATCTATATAGTTAAATTTCATCCTCTTTCTCTCCAATAAATAATATTAAATAATTATTTAGCTTACATATCTTAATGAGAGAAAACTCAAAGAATTGTGGAAATTATGGAGAGAAGTTAGATTAACTCAGTGAAACTGAACGCTAAAAAACACAATAAGTCAAAGACTTAACCCTTGTGTTTTTAGTGAAGTAAGCCATAGTTAAACAACTTCTTGTAGTCTGGAACAATTCTTTGTTTTCTCTTCAAAAAAAGATAAATAATTATTTTAAAATCTCTGAAAAATCTTCCTCTTTAAATTTATATTTTTTTCCACAGAAGTGACACTCTGCTTCTAACTCTTTCTCTTTACTAAATATATCCTTTAATTGCTCTTTTCCTAAAGTTATAAGTCCTCTATAAAATTTATCACTTGAACAATTACAGCTATATTTTACATCTTTTTCTTCTAATATTTCATATGGCTCTACTAATCTTTCATAAGTTTCATCATTCATATCCTCATATAAAAGCTTTGCTATTCTCTTTATATCCATTCCACCAGCCATAAGTTCTGTCATAGGTCTAATAGCTCCTATTTTTTGCTCTAAAGCTGTTATAAATTCATCTTCTGCTCCTGGAAGAAGTTGAATCATATATCCCCCAGCATATTCTACTGTATTTTCATTTTTTAACTTTACTCCCAATGCTATTACAGTTGGAGTTTGTTCAGAGTTATAAAAATAATAAGCTAAATCTTGAGCTATCTCTCCAGAATTTATCTCTGATAATCCTACATATGGCTCTTTTAGTCCCATATCTTTGATTATTTTAAGTATTCCTTGTCCTACTAATCCTCCTACATCTGATTTTCCATTATCTTTTAAAGGGACATCAGCAATTGGATTTGATAAATACCCTTTTACTCCTCCATTGGCATCTGCAGTTACTACCATATTATTTAATAATCCATTTGTATCTGTTCTAAGAGTTAGTACATCATTACCTTTTAATGTACTTCCCATTATTACCCCTGCTGTAAGTAGTCTTCCAAAGGCATCAATAGCTGTCGGACTACACTTATGAATATTTTGTGCCTCTTGAACTATATCAGTTGTATCCACAACAAAAAATCTAGCGTTTTTACTTACTCCTCTTATTAGTTTTCCCATTCTTGTATCACTCTCTTTCTAAAATTTATCATATTTAATAATTGATTTATACTTTCTATAATTTTTTTCACTCAATACTTTCATCAAGTCTAAATTACTATTGATTCTACCATTTTTATTTAGGTATTTTCTAATATCTTTTATCTCTTTTTTATCAAACCCATAGTACTCTAAAAGAGTATCATTAGCTTCATTTATATAAAGAGGTTTTTTCTCTATCTGAGTCTTTATCATAAGTTTTTTTCTTAACTTATCAAAGGTAGCTTGTCCTATTCCTTTTATTCTTTTCAACTCATTTAGATTTTTAAATCCACCTGTCTGCTCTCTATACTCCACAATAAGCCTAGCTAACCTTGTTGTCACTCCAAAATTAGACATCTCCTCTTTAGATGCAGTATTTATATCTAAATACTTACTATTTTCATCTAAAACATTATCACTCATTATTATATCAAAACTCTCATTATTTTCAAAAGGATTTCCATATGTTATACTAAAATTTAAGAAAATAATAAATAAGATTCCTAAAATTTTTTTCATAGAACTCTCCTTATTTTTTTAATTTTAAAAATAAATCTTTCTTAGCTTCCATTCTCTCGCTCATCTCTCTAATATATAGAGCTGGGTCTTTAGGATTTACATATCTTTCAATATAATCTCTATACTCATTTTCAGGTATTACAATCTTAGTGATAGCTCCACCACCTAGTCCCATAGTAGATTGATTTTCTTCTATCATCTCTATGTTAAAAACTGATTCACAGCCAAGTTTTGAGTATCCAATATTCTCTCCCCACTCCATAATATTTTTCTGTCTGTACATATAGTAAGGATGTATATCTTTTTTCTCTACCAATCTCTTTATTGCCTCTGTGATAGTTTTTCCATCTAACTCCACTCTATCTTGGCTCTCCTTAAATAAGTTTGAAGCTCTTTTGAAAGCAAGAGTATGAATTGTCAAGTTCTCTATATCAAATTTTTCCAATTCTCCAAGAGTATATAGTATATCTTCAGTTGTTTCATCAGGAAGTCCTACAATAATATCCATATTTACAATAAATCCTAACTCTTTAGCTTTTTTAAAATATTTTTCAAAGTTTTCTCTATCAAACTTTCTATTTACCTTTCTAAGAGTTTCCACTTTAAATGTTTGAGGATTTAGGCTTATTCTATCCACTCCATATTTTTTAGCTATCTCTAATTTTTCATCAGTTAGAGTATCCTCTCTTCCAGCTTCAAATGTAAACTCTCTTACATCACTCATATCTATATGAGTATTTACAGCTTTCAATACATCTTCTAAATCCTTTTCAATAAGGGTACTTGGAGTTCCTCCCCCAATATATAGAGAAGAGATTTTAAAATTTTCCTCTCTTAAAAACTTTCCTGTAAGCTCTATCTCATCAAGGAGAGTCTTTACAAAATCATTGTAATATCTTCCAACTCCACTTCCTATCTCATATGAAGCAAAAGAGCAGTATTTACACTTTGTTGGACAAAATGGGATTCCAATATATAGATTAATATGTTTTCTATCTAAAAACTCTAACTCTTTTTTTACTATTTCAATAAGTAATTCTATCTTTTCTCTACTTACTAACAAAAACTCTTCCATTATCTTTTTTATCTCTTCATATCCATAACCTAATGCTAAAAGTCTTCTCACTACCTTAGTAGGTCTTACTCCCATTAGTCCACCCCAAGAGTATTTTTTACCAAAGAATTTTAGCATAAGTATCTTTGTCATTGTTATCTCTTGGTCTTCAAATTTTCCATTTTGGTCTGGATATCTAAAGAATTCTACTCTTCCATCTATCTCTAATCTAACTACTATATCTCCATTTTCTCTCTCTATCTCTATATCTAAATTTTTATCCAAAGCCTCAGGAACCATTACCCTTGCAAATTCCTCTATACTTCTATGATTCATTTGAAAATTTGAATTGATTATCACTTTCTCCTCCAACTACCTTAAATTATCTATATACTCTTCTTTGGAAATTATATTTTGAGAATATAAGTCCTCTAAATAATTTCTCATTAAAATCATTCCCATTTTTTTATTACTCTCTATCACACTATCTATTTGATTGAGCTTGTTTCCTAAAATTAAATTCGATACTGCTGGAATAGATAGCAATATCTCATAAGCCCCTCTTCTTCTCTCTTTAGTTCTTACTAATCTTTGACTAACTACTCCCTTTAATGTAGTAGCTAGTTTTACTCTTATCTCATTTTGCTCTTCAGTAGGAAAAACATCTACAATCCTACTTATAGTTTCACTAGCACTATTCGTATGCAATGTTCCTAACACTAAATGCCCTGTTTCACTAGCTGTAAGAGCTGCTGCTATACTCTCTCTATCTCTTAACTCTCCTACCATTATCACATCAGGGTCCTGCCTTAATACACTTTTTAGTCCTTGAGCAAAAGAGTGGGTATCTCTTCCAATCTCCCTCTGTCTAATAAGAGATTTTTTACTCTTAAAAAGATATTCTATAGGATCCTCCAATGTAATGATATTAAGGTTTTTAGTACTGTTTAGCTCCTCTACCATAGAAGCTAATGTTGTGCTTTTACCACTTCCACTAGGTCCTGTTATTAAAATAAGTCCCTTTTTACTCTCTATCAATTTTTTTAATATTTTAGGTAATCCTAACTCTTCCATAGATTTTATACTATTTTCAATGAGCCTTATAGATATTCCAATATTACCTCTCTCCCAATGAAAATTTCCTCTGTACCTTAAATTGTTAGAATCTTCAAAACTACAATCTAACTCCCTGTTTTGATAAAAAATATTTCTTTCTCTCTCACTTAAAACCAAATCTACAATAAGAGATAGAAATCTTTTATTTACAAGCTCATCTCCTATTTTAATAAGCTCGCCATTTACTCTAAATGTTGGTAATTCTCCATATACTAGGTGTATATCTGATGCTCTTTGTTCCCTTGCTGATGTTAAAAGTTCTTCAAATAACATATTACCCCTCCATTTATTCAGTTAGTGTGTAGACTTTACTCTATATTATACCATTTATTCTCCATTCTTCAAATAGAAAAAAAATTACTAATATGTTATAATAAAAATAAAAAATTGAGGTGGTACTTTGTCTTATAAAATTATTTTTACAGATTTAGATGATACTCTTTTAAATTCAGAGAAAAAAATCTCTCAAATTGATAAAGAAGCTATAATGAAGGCTCAAGAGGCTGGAATAAAATTTGTTCTTGCTTCTGGTAGACCTACTTTTGCTATGTATGATTTAGCTAAAGAGTTAGAGCTTGAAAAATATGGAAGTTTTATTCTATCTTTCAATGGTTCTATCATTACAAATTGTAAAAGTGGAGAGCATATTTTTGAAGAGAGTCTTACAAAAGAGGATTTACATTTGATGTACGACTTTGCTAAGGAAAACAGTTGTCATATCCTTACATATATTGATGATGAAATTATTTCTGAAACAGAAAGTGAATATATAGACGTAGAGGTTACTCTTACAAAAATGCCTCACAAAATTGTTAAAAATTTTAAAGAGGCTGTAAATAAACCAGCAGTAAAATGTATGATATTAGAAGAACCAAGTTATTTAAAAGAGGTAGAGAAAAAATTAAAAGAAAAGTATGGAGATAAATATAGTATAGCTATCTCTAAACCTTTTTTCTTAGAGGTTACAAAACTTGGAGTAGACAAGGGAGTTGCTCTAAAAAATTTAGTAGAAACTCTTGGTATGAAGATAGAAGAAAGTATTGCTGTAGGAGATTCATATAACGATTTACCTATGCTAAAAGCTGCTGGACTAGCTGCTTGTGTTGAAAATGCCAATGAGGATATCAAGAAAGTTTGCTCTTTCATATCTAAATCTAATGATGAAGGTGGAATGGCTTATTTAATTGAAAATTTAATTTTTAATAAGAGGTAAAAATGAAGATTAGATTATTAATAGAAAAAGATATAGATGAGATGGCTAAGCTTTATGTTAAGAGCTGGAGAGCTACATACAATGGAATAATTCCAGCTAAAATTTTAGATACTATTACTGTAAAAAAATTCAATCCTATTTGGAAAAATTATATAACAAAGGATAACAATGGTATTTTTGGAGCTTTTGAAGGAGATATTTTTTTAGGATTTGGTGCTTTTACTCCAGATAAAAATATGGAGTCTACTCTTTACTTAGATTCTTTACATATGAAAGATGAATATAAGGGAAAGGGAATAGGAACAAAAATAATAAATCAACTAAAAGATTATGCTAGAGAAAAAGGATACAAAGGTATCAGTGTTTCTGTAATGTGTGGAAATGATAGAGCTAAAAATCTCTATACAAAATTAGGAGCTATTCACTTAAATTACTATACTGGATATGAAATACAATGTGAAAAACTATACTGGGAACTATAAGAAAATTTTAAATTAAAATCTAAAAATAAAACAATTTAATAATTATTCAAATAATATTAACTAAAAAACTCAAAGAATTGTGTAATTTATGAAGAGAAGTTAGATTAACTCAGCGAAATCGAACACTAAAAAATGCAATAAGTCGAAGACTTAACTCTTACATTTTTAGTGAGATAAGCTCGTAGTTAATCAACTTCTTAAAATATGGAACAATTCTTAGTTTTCTTTTTTTTAATCTAAAGCAGATAAATAATCACAACAAAGTTAAGAAAAACGCCTTTATCAATCCACCTACATCTATTCCAAACATAGATTCAGCTATCATTTTCACTAAAACTATTGAAGTTACAATTAAAAACATTGGTTTTATAAATTTAGTTCCCTTTGTAACAGCTGTCTTAGCTCCCAAAGTAGCTCCAAATATCATAATTATTCCAATTGGAACTGAGTAGAAAAAATTAACTTTTCCAAGGAAAATAAATAAGAACATACTAGCAAGATTACTTGTAAGGTTTAAAATTTTTGCATTTCCACTGGCATTAGTAAAATCTAGTTTAAAAATTCTAATCAGAGCAAAAATTAAAAAAGAACCTGTTCCTGGACCAAAAAATCCATCATAAAATCCCATTGTAAGTCCCATCACTCTCCCAGCATTAACATTTCCTTTATTTAATCCTTGGAAATTATTCTCTTCTCCCATTTTTTTATTAACCAAAGTATAGATTAAAACTAAAAGTAATAATACTATCGCTATTGGGTAAAGATATTTTGAATCTATTAATACTACTGTCTTCACTCCCAATAAAGCTCCAACTAAAGAAAATGGCATTATTTTTTTTGAAAGTTCCCAATTGACTTTTCCAGAAGTAGCAAATTTTAAAGCACTTGCCACTGTTCCTATACTTGAAGATACCTTATTAGTCCCTAGAGCTATATGAGGTGGTATTCCAGAAGCTAAATAAGCAGGGACAGTGATAAGCCCTCCTCCACCAGCAACTGCATCTATAAATGCTGCTATAAAACAAGCTATTCCTAAAAATATAAAAGTTCCAATATCTACATTACTTAAAAATTCCTCTAACATCTATCCTCCAACAGTTTTTATTTTTCAAAAAAGTAAGAGTTGCTATATAACAACTCTTTAATTTTTTCTATTTTCTATATATAGGTACTATCTCTTCCTCTTCATCATAACTTTCACTTCTTACTTTATAATCAAGTATGTGATTTTTATTTTTAGGTATAGTACAGAATATATTCTCTCCAGGATTTACTATCTCTCCCTCTTTGATATATACAGCTCCAGAGATATAATCTAATATTCTTTGAGACTCTTTAGCATCTAAGTCCATTAAATTTATATGAACTATCTTATCTTTTTTTATATACTCTACACACTTTTTACAATCTTCATATTTTTTAGGCTTTACAAATACAATATCAAAATCCTTTTCCATAATACTCTCCTTTTTATTTTAATTTTACCACAGCTGGAACTGAAAAGTCTACACCATTATATATTAAAGAAGCAGCTTCATTTCCTATATAAGAATCTACTATTGCAGTTCCTACTAGATTTTCTTCATAACCTAATATTTCCCCTCTATATTCTATTGCTTTTCCTTGCTTATAAACATTCATTTGAGTTCCTATTTTTAGATTATTATCAGAGCCAGAATTAATTATTATTCTTTTTCCATCTTTTTTTACTACAGCAGCTGTCCAAGGCATACTATCTATTTTCTTTACTATTTTTTCTACTCCTTGTATTACAGCAGCTCTAAAAGCTTCTTGTTCAAGGCTTCCATAAGAACCATATGTTCCTGCTCCTAATACTGTTCCAAATTTTACACTGGCACTTCCCTCTCCAGTTTCTGTCCAAACTTTTCCATTTAAAACATCTATTACTTTTAGCTCTATTACAGCTTCAGCTCTTTGCTCTTTACTCTTTGAAAAAAGCGATTTACTTCCAGTAGTATTAAGTTCATACTTAGTAACACTTCCTACTACTATAAAATCTGTATCTAAAAATTTCTGTTTTGCTAAAATTGATTTTTCTCCTAAAGAGTTAGAGAAAGCTAACTCTTCCATTACAGAGTCTAAATCCTCTCTCTCTAATACGTTAAATCTTCCAGAATTAGCAAATTCTGATATTAATATATCCTTTGTTATACTATCTGTTCTTTGAGTACCAAACCTTGTATAATTTTTTACTTTTCCTATAACTACTCTTCTTTTAGGAGCAAGATTCTCTTTATAAGTATTATAATCTCTTAAAGTAGAGATATTATCCTCTTTTTTTACTGTACTTCTTATCTCTTTGTTACTACAACTCACTAAAAATAAAGCAGCTAAAAAAATTCCCATATATTTTTTCATACTTATCACCTACAATCTTTCAAGTACTTTTTTAATTATCTCTTCAGCTGAAAGCTCGCTTGTAAAACCAGCAGCTTTACGATGTCCTCCACCACCAAAAATTGAAGCTATCTCATTTACATCTATATCATGTTTACTTCTCATACTTCCTTTGATTACTCCAATTTTATCCTCTCTTAAAAAAAGTGAAACCTCAGCCTCTTTGAAGGAGATTAATTTTTCTACTATTCCTTCAGTATCCTCTTTTCTCCCATTATATTTATCTAGAGTCTCTTTAGACATAAAATAATAAGCTAATTTTTTATTTTCATTATACTCCATCTCATACATAGCTATCCCTAAAAGCTTTATAGCTGGTAAAGATTTTGTATTGAAAAATTCTCTAACTACTTTAGAGTTACTTGCACCTATTCTTTTTAACTCTGCTGCCATCTCAAAAGTTTTTTCTGTTACATTGTCATGAGAAAAATTTCCAGTATCATTTACAAGTCCTGTATATAGAGCTTCAGCCATATTTATATCTATATCTATTTCACAAAATTTTAAAAATTTATATATTAGCTCACTTGTTGATGAAATCTCTTCTACATAATTTAATTTCCCATATAATGTATTACTAATATGATGGTCTATATTTATTACAAATCTATTTTTTAACAACTCTTTAGCTTTTCCAAGTCTATCATCAGTTGCCCCATCTACACAGATAGCCAAATCAAATTTATATTCATTATTTTCGTTATATTGTTCTACAATATTTATCTCATTTAAAAATTTTACACTATCAGGATATTTATCTTGTAATATAAATCTTACATTTTTTCCTATTTTCTTTAGTCCTAGAGTTAAAGCTAATCCTGAACCAATAGCATCTCCATCTGGATTAACATGAGAGATTACTACAATATTATCCTCTGAAAATATTTTGTCTCTTATTTCTAAAAATGTATTCAAATTTCACCCTCCACTCCTAAAACTTTTCTCTCTTCCTCTGTCATTCTTTTCAAACCTTCTCTATATAATTTTTCTGGATCATGACCAAGTTTAGTAGCCATAAGATTCATTACAGCTATCTCTACCATAGCTGCAGCATTTCTTCCTGAAGATATATAAAGAGTCATCTTAGGAATATTATTTCCTAGTATTTCTGTTACACCATTTTGATAATCCACTGCTGTTAAATAATCATTTTCACTCTCTTGTTCTTTTAGTTCAATTACAATATCGAGTTTTTTGTTTATTCTTACAGCACCAAGTCCATATAGAGTTTTGATATCTATTATTCCCAATCCTCTTATCTCCATAAAATATGGTAGATTTGCAGCACTTCCAACTATATCTCCACCTGTATCTTTTACAAATTTTACTAAATCATCTGCTATTAACCTATGACCTCTATGAACTAGTTCAAGAGCTGTTTCACTTTTCCCTACTCCACTTTTTCCACTTAATAATACTCCAAAACCATATAACTCTAAAAATACTCCATGTACTGAAATATTTGGGGTAAAATGTGTTTCCAAATAACTATTAAAATTTGCTATCATTTGAGATGCTTTTTTATATGAACTTCTACACAATATCATATTTCTTTCTTTTACCATATTATAAAAATACTCAGGCACTTCCACATCTGCTGTTAAAACCAATACTGGCAGTTTAAATTGAAGATAATTTTCTAAGTTTTTTATTCTTACCTCTTCTGGTAATATACTTAAAAATTTAAATTCTGCTTTAGAAAAAATTTGTACTCCATTGTAAGCAGCATCTTTATAATTTTCTACATATCCAGCTAAAGCAAGGGAAGGTCTATGTATACTCGTCGTTTCTATTACAGTATCATCAAGATTCTCTTCTCCTAAAAGAACTTTTAAATTAAATTGATTTTTTAATTGTTTTACTGTAAGTACTTTTCCATTGTTCATACATTTATCACCTTGCTTTTTCTTATTAGATTTTATTAACTTTTGAGATTCTCTCATAAAATATTCAGCAGAGTTTACTCCCATCATTTTCAATCTATAATTTAGAGCTGCTGTTTCTATTATTATTGCTAGATTTCTTCCTCTTCTTACTGGTATAGTAAGCTTCGGTATTTTCCCACCTAAAAATTCTTCATATACCTCATCTAATCCCAATCTGTCATAGAATTTTTTCTCATTCCACTCCTCAAGAACAATTAAAAAATCTATTCTTTTCATTTTTCTTGTAGCTTTTATTCCAAAGAGAGTAGTTACATCTATCTTACTTCCATCTTTTAAGTTATCCAAGAAAAAATGACTATCCATTATAGTTTTATCTACTCTATTATATCCCTCTAAATCATTTTCTGCCACTCTTTTCATCATAAGATGGTTATCAGTTATTAGACGATGACCTCTTTCTAAAAGTTCAATAGTTACTCCTAATTTTGCATCTTCATATCCAGTTAGTAATACTCCTATTCCCATTACATCTAAGAATATATAACCATCTACCATCTGTTCCTCTCCTAATCTCTTAGAAAGGAAAAACTTTGCTTCCCTTATTGTTGCAGACGTTCTTCTATGGCTTTTTAACAGAGTTTTATTATTTTCCTTTGCACTCTCTATCATCTCTGGAAAAATTATACTCTCATTTGTTGCTATCAACGCTGGAAAATTATATTTAAAATACTCATCAAATATTTTTTTTCTCTCTTCTTGTGAAAATTTAGAAAGATATCTTGCTTCTTTTCTTCCATAGATATGAATATAATTATTCAATTCTTCATCAACTTCAAAAAAACCTATTAACTCATACCCTATCTGATATATACTTGGATATTTTACCTGAAATTCTAAATCTCCTTCATTTATTATATCCAAATCCAAATGCTCTTTTAAATCCCTAATAGTCACTTTTTCTCTAGTTATTGCTACTGTATTCATTATTTCCCCCTTCCTCTAAGGAGTTTTCCTCTAACAACTCTTGCTTTTTAAGATTTTCTAATTTTTTTTCGTAATCTCTATCTAAATAAAAATCCTCTTTTCTTAAAAGAAAAGCTCTTTTTATCTCATTAGTTTTCTCTTCTCTTATTTTATCCCTAATATTTTTTTCTTGAGAGTATTTTTGATATAATCCATATTCATAATAACCAAATATCCCCAAAGCTATCAAATATATTATATATTTTATCCCATTATTTTTTTTAGCCATCTATCTCCTCTTTAAATTTACTTAAAGTATAAAAAGACCCACAGACTACTATAATTTTTTTATTATAACTTTTAGCTAATTCATAAGCTTTCTTCATATTGTTTTCTACTATACAACCTTTTTTATCCTCTAATTGTTCAAAGATCTTTTCTCCATTAGTTCCTCTTGGATTTTCTTCAAGAGAAGTAAAAATAATATTATCTGCTATTTTTCTCATTAAACCTAACATATGTTTTACATCTTTATCCTTTAGTATAGATGTAATGATTACTACCTCTTCACTTTTGTACCCTTGTTCTATAATTTTGCAAAGCTCTCTCATTCCATCTTCATTATGAGCTCCATCTAATACTACTAATGGATTTTGACAATATCTTTCAAATCTACATTGCCATACAACCTTCTTACTAGCTCTTTTTATTATCTCCTTATCTATACCCAATTGAATAGCTACTTCATAAGCTGTTAAGAAATTTTTAAACTGATAGTTTCCAAAAAGGGAAAAATTATATTTTTCAGCTCCTAAATCTATCTTAGTTATAAATTTTTCAAAATCCAACTCCATAGTTGTATTTTTATATTTTTCTAAAACATTTATAATCTCAGCTTTTTCTTCAGAGATAGCTTTTAAAAATTCTGGGTTACTATCTGCTACTACTACTCTTGAAGTATTTTTTATAATTCCAGCTTTTTCCTTAGCTATTTTATAAATAGTATCTCCTAAATACTCTGTATGGTCTAAACTAACATTAGTAATTACACAAAGCTCAGCTTCACATACGTTAGTAGCATCAAATCTTCCACCCATACCAGTTTCCAATACTACATAATCCAATCCTAAGTCTGAAAAATATTTAAACATCATAGCTGTTGTTACCTCAAAAAATGTAGGTCTTATTCCTGTTTTAGCTATAACTTCCTTAACTATTTGATAATATTTTACTATCTCCTCATCACTTATATCCTGTCCATTAGCTCTTATTCTCTCATTAAATTTTAAAATATGTGGAGAAGTATATTTTCCTACCTTATAACCTGCTTCTAATAATATTGTTTCTATTGTAGTAGAGGTTGAACCTTTTCCATTTGTTCCAGCTATATGAATTACTTTATAATTTTTTTGTGGCTCTCCTAGCTCTCTACAAAGAGTTTTTATATTTTCAAGCCCTAATTTTATCCCATGCATAGAGTAAGAGTATAACTCATCTAATAATTTCTCTATCTCCATCTTCTCACCTATATTCTTTCTAAAATTCCCTCTATTATTGTTTTAGAATTTTTAGCTGCTAATTTTACAAATTCTGGATAATCCATTTTAGCATCATCATCTGCCTTATCTGAAATAGCTCTTATTACTAAGAATGGTAATTCAAATATATGACATACATGAGCTACTGCTGCTCCTTCCATCTCTGTACAATATCCATTGAATGTTTCTCTCAACCATTTTATTTTTTCTGGAGAAGCTACAAACTGATCTCCACTTACTATTCTTCCCTCCCAAACTCTCTCTTTTCCAAAAGCTTCAATAGCTACTTCCATAGCTATCTTTCTCAAATTTTCATCAGCTTTAAACTGATACTCATCCATTCTTGGTATTTTCCCTAACTCATATCCAAAAGCACTGCAATCAAAATCATGTTCTACCAAGTCTGTTCCTATAACTATATCTCCTATATTGATATCTGGATTTACTCCTCCTGCTACTCCAGTAAACAAAAGTCTATCTACATTAAAATGATTTTTCATAAGTGTAGCACATATAGCTCCGTTTACTTTTCCTATTCCCCCCTCTACAAGTACTACATTTTTATCTTTTAATTTTCCTTTAAAAAAAAGTAATCCTCCTAATTTTTCTTCTACTATCTCTGTCATTATAGCTTTTAATTCTATAATCTCTTCATTCATTGCTCCTATTATTCCTATTACCATAAATTTAATTCACCTCTATTATAAAATTTTACTTTACTAAAAAATTATACCACATAGTTAGCTAGTAAGCAATTTAATAAACTCCTATTTTTTAATTATATATGTTATTTTTTTATATTTTATGTTATAATAGTATTGCTAAAATTTAATTAGGGAGTTCAGAATGAAAAATTTTTCTTATAAAATACAATTTATTATTATTATATTTTTTTACAAGTTATTACTTTTATTTCCAGAAAAGATGAGATTTAAGTTTGGAGATCTTTTAGGAATACTTATGTACAAACTTATAAAAAAAAGAAGATTAATTGCTCTTGCAAACCTTAAAATGGCTTTTCCTGAAAAAGACACTCAAGAAATTGAGCATATAGCAATAGAGTCTTTCAAAATTATGATAAAAGCTTTTTTGTGTACTCTTTGGTTTAATACCTATTTAAAAGATCCAAAAAAAGTTTTTGTTATAAATAGAGAAGTTGTAGATGAAGCTTATAATCAAAATAAAGGGGTAATAGCTGCACTTATGCATATGGGAAATATGGAAGCTATTATTAAAGCTGCTGAAGGTTACAATGTAGTTACTGTAGCTAAAGAGCAAAGAAATCCATACTTAAACAAATTTATCAATGAGAGTAGAAAAAATGATTTAAATTTAACTGTATTTCCTAAAAGTAAATCTACAAGCAAAGAACTAATTAAGCGTCTAAATAATAAAGAAATTTTTGCTCTCTTTAGTGATCATAGAGATAAGGGAGCATTAGTCAATTTCTTTGGAATGGAAGCAAAAGCTCCAACTGGTGCTATATCACTTGCACTAAAATTTGATATTCCTCTAATCTGGGGATATAACTATTTTAATTCTGATAACAGTTGTACTTCTGTTGTTGAAAAATTTGAAATGGTTAAGACAGGCAATTTTAAAGAGGATGTATTAAATAATACTCAAAGATTGATTAAGAATATGGAAGAAGTTATCAGAAAACATCCAGAACAGTGGATGTGGTTCCACGATAGATGGAGTTTATATAGTAAACTTTATAAGGGAAAGAGAAAATAAATCTCTTTCTCTTTTTTATTATATATTTAATTTTATAAGTGTTCTTTTTTTATTTTAAAAAAATTTGACTTTTAGATAAAAAAGTGATATCATAATTGTAAGGATTACAATTCAAAATAATTGTATAAGTTTAAGGAGGTTATTATGGAATTAAAAGGAAGTAAAACTGAAAAAAATCTTATGACAGCATTTGCTGGTGAGTCAGAAGCTAGAAATAAATACACTTATTATGCATCTAAAGCTAAAAAAGATGGATATGAGCAAATAGCAAAAATATTTGAAGAAACTGCTAACAACGAAAAAGAGCATGCTAAACTTTGGTTTAAATTATTAAAGGGAGGAAGTGTTCCTTCTACAATAGATAACCTTTTAGATGCTGCTCAAGGAGAAAATTACGAGTGGACTGATATGTATGCTAAATTTGCTGAAGAAGCAAGAGAAGAGGGATTCCTTGACATAGCTAGAACTATGGAAGGAGTGGCCAAAATAGAAAAAAGACATGAAGAAAGATATAGAAAACTACTTGAAAATATCAAAAAAGATATGGTATTTGAAAGAGAAGAAGAAGTAGCTTGGGAATGTATGAACTGTGGACATATTCACTATGGTAAAAAAGCTCCTAAGGAATGTCCTGTATGTAAGCATCCTGGTGGATACTTTATGATTGAGCCTAAAAACTACTAATAAATTAAAAATTTCAAAGAGAGGTTATAAGCCTCTCTTTTTTCTTCTCAACAATTTTTTCTAAATTAATATCTTCTTCTCAAGAAAAATTTACAAATTTTTCTACAATTTTAAAAACTGTAATATTTCTCTTTCTTAGACACCATTATTTAATTATTGATTAATAAGAATTGACTCCTATATTCTGCAGGTGTTAATCCTTTTAATTTTATTTTTATCCTTTTCGGCCTTCAAATACACAATTCCTTTTTATAATCCTTTAATTTTTTCTTCATTAGTTGATGATTTTCTAGTTTACACATTTAACCTTTTCTCATAAATTTCAATTTTTTGTTCTTTTGCTAATTTAGCCATAAAAAAACTACACCCTCCATCTTAGATGTCTAAGATTTTGGGTGTAGTACAATTTTTTCCCCTCTTTAATTTAAACTATTTATCTAGCTCTTCTCCACATCTCTTTAGTAGTCTTTCCCATCTTAAATCTACATTTGCTTGGATTCTATCTATGATGTGTCTATTTTCTGGTTTGAATAAATGTTTAAATCTTCCTTGTTTTTTCAAGAACTCTTCTATTGGTAATTTTTTCTTAGGTCTGTAATTTAACTTCCATTCTCCATTTATTACTTCAAATAATGGCCAGTAACAAGTTTCTACTGCTAATTTACATATTTCCATTAAATCTTCACTTTCGTATCTCCATCCTCTTGGACATGGTGCTAATACGTTTAAGAATGCTGCTCCCTCTGTATAGATAGCTTTTTCTGCTTTCTCATGTAAGTCTTTAAAGTTTCCTATAAATGTTGTTTGTGCAACATATGGTACATTATGAGCTGCTATTACATCAGTTAAATCTTTTCTTCCTTGTGGTTTTCCTGCACTTTCTTTTCCTATTGGAGTTGTTGTTGTATCTGCTCCTACTGGTGTTGCTGATGATCTTTGAATACCTGTATTCATGTATGCTTCATTATCATAACATACATAAACCATGTCATGTCCTCTCTCCATAGCTCCTGATAATGATTGGAATCCTATATCATAAGTTCCTCCATCTCCTCCAAAAGCTATAAATTTATATGTCTCATCTATTTTACCTTTTTTCTTTAATACTCTATAAGCTGTTTGTGCTCCACTTATTGTTGCTCCAGCATTTTCAAATGCTGAGTGAATAAATGAATCCTTCCATGCTGTATATGGATATAGGAAAGTTGATACTTCCAAGCAGCTTGTTGCACTACATATTACAGCGTGGTCTTCTGGTTTTAATGCTCTTAATACTCCTCTTACTGCTACTGGTGCTCCACATCCAGCACACATTCTATGTCCACCAGTTAATCTTTCTGGTTTTTCCATCTCTTTTTTGAAATTATATGCCATATTTATTGCCTCCTACCCTCTTACACCAAAATGTCTATATGTATCTTTTACTTCTCCATCTTTTTCTCTTAATAGAGTTTCAAATATTTCTCTGATATGAGCCACTGTTACGTCTCTTCCTCCAAGTCCATATACATAGTTTACCATTTTAGGTCTTGGGTTGCAGTCATATAATGCTGATCTTACCTCTGCGAATACTGGTCCTCCAGCTGCTGAGAATCCTTCAGATTTATCCATTACTGCTACCATTTTTACATGTTTTAGAGCTTCTGCGATTTCTTCCATTGGGAATGGTCTAAATACTCTTATTTTTAATAATCCTACTTTTTTACCTTCTTTTCTCATTTCATCTATTGCAGTTTTTGCTGTTCCTGCTGTTGAGTTAATTACTACGATTGCTACTTCAGCATCATCTAGTTTATACTCTTCAAATAATCCATATTTTCTTCCTGTCATTTTTTCAAACTCTGCCGCTACTTCTAAGATTACTTTCTTAGCATTTTTCATAGCATTAGCTTGTTGCACTTTATGTTCCATATAGTAAGATACTATATCATATGGTCCTACTGCTATTGGTCTTTCTGCATTTAATAGATAGTCTTCTGGTTTATATTCTCCTACAAATGCTTTTGCTTTATCATCTTCTACTAATTCTATATTTTCAACAGCATGGCTTGTAATAAATCCATCTTGACATACCATTACTGGAAGTTGTACATCTGGGTGTTCTCCAATTCTATTAGCTTGTAACATATTGTCATAAGCTTCTTGGTTAGTTTCACTATATAATTGAATCCATCCAGCATCTCTTGCTCCCATAGAGTCACTGTGGTCAGCATTAATATTAATAGGTCCAGTTAATGCTCTGTTTACACATGCTAATGTAACTGGTAATCTTGCTGATGCCACTACATATAGCATCTCCCACATAAGTGCAAGTCCACAAGATGAAGTCGCAGTCATTGTTCTTGCTCCTGCTGCTTGAGAACCCATAGCTGCTGACATAGCACTATGTTCTGATTCTACTGGAATAAATTCTGTATCAACACTTCCATCTGCTACAAATTTAGAGAAATATTGTGGTATCTCTGTAGATGGAGTTATTGGGAATGCTGGTACTACATCTGGATTTATTTGCTTCATAGCTATTGCAATAGCTTCGTTTCCTGACATTCTTTCTCTTATACTCATTAATTTCTACCTCCAAATTACTCTTTTACCATTTCTATTGCATTGAAAGGACATGCTTTTGAGCAAACTCCACAACCTTTACAGTGGTCCATATCAAACTCTAATCTTTTTCCCTCTTTTACAGGAATAGCTGAGTCTGGGCAACAAGGAACACATAATAAACATTGTTTACAATTCTCTGCTATAAATACTGGCTTATTTGATCTCCAATCCCCTGTTCTAAATTGTGCAGCACTTCCTGCTTCATATACAACTCCTCCAGGAGTGATGTCTTGCCATTTTATATCTTCAACTATTGGTAATCCTGCTTTATTTTTCATTACTCTTTCACCTCATTCATAGAACGAATTAATGCGTCCATATTTCCTTTTAATACTTCTGGTTTACTTGCAAATTTATGTTTGAAAGATTCTTCCATAGCTTCTAAGAAAGCTTTTTCTTCCATAACTCCGCTAACTTTTACAACAGCTCCAAGCATAGGAGTATTAGGGAAATTTTTACCTAAAGTCTCTTCTGAAATAGTTCTAGCATCACAAGTGAATACTTTTCCTTTATATCCTTTTAAGAAAGGTACAAATTCAGAAGCAGGTTTAGAACTATTAATAATTATAGCTCCATCCTCTTTTAATCCTTTTGTAACATCAACACTTTCTATTAGAGTTTCATCAACAACAACAACAAAATCAGGCTCATAAATATTAGAGTGAACTCTTACTGGATTTTTAGAGATACGATTGTAAGCAGTAATAGGCGCTCCCATTCTTTCAGGACCATACTCAGGGAATCCTTGTACATACATACCACCACTAAAAGCAGCATCAGCAAGAAGTAAAGATGCAGTTTTAGCTCCTTGTCCTCCTCTTCCATGCCATCTGATTTCAAATATTTCTCTCATAATCTACCTTCCTTTCTTTATCAAATAACTGCTGAAATTAATATTTCAGCAGTTATTCATTATATTTTACTTTACTGACATTTATATGATTAAGCTTTTTTTTCTAGCTTAAATCCTGCTATTTTATTTACCATTATAGCTATTGCACCGTCTCCTGTTACATTACATGCAGTTCCAAAACTATCTTGAGTTAAATATAAAGCTATCATTAATGATTGTAATTCAGGACCAAATCCTAACATACTCTCTAATAATCCAAGTGCTGCCATAACTGCTCCACCAGGTACTCCAGGTGCTGCTACCATTGTTACTCCTAACATTAAGATAAATCCAAACATTCCTGAGAATGTAATAGGCATTCCATTTAACATCATTACTGCCATTGAACAGCTTACTAATGCAATTGTACTTCCTGATAAGTGAATAGTTGCACATAATGGAATTGTAAAGTCTGCTATACCATCATTTACTCCATTTTCTTTAGTTTGTCTTAAAGTTACTGGAATAGTAGCTGCTGATGATTGAGTTCCTATAGCTGTAAAATATGCTGGTAACATTTTTCTAATTAGTGCTATTGGATTTGCTCCACCCATTGTTCCTGCAACTGTATATTGAACTAATAAAATTACATAGTGTAATACAATAATTATTCCAAATACTTTAGCAAATACTGACATTATTTTTACTATTTCTCCTGCATAAGTCATATTTGCAAATATTCCTGCTACATATAGAGGTAAGAATGGGATAACTATATTTGTAATAATTTTCTCAACAATTGTTTGTATCTCATTCATAAAGTTTTTAAGAGTATTTCCTTCAACTATTGCAATTCCAATACCTATAATAAATGCCATTAAAAGAGCTGTCATAACTCCCATAATTGGAGGCATTTCAACTGTTAAATATCCAGTTAATAATCCAGCTTCCGGACTATTTTCAGCTATTGTATGAGCTGCTGTTGGAAGTATTTTTTTAAGCATTATTGAGTTTGTAAAATATGCCACACTTCCAGATACAATTGTTGAACCATAAGCTAAAACTGTTGTTATTGCTAAAAGTTTTCCAGCTTTTTTACCTAAATCTCCAATACCTGGTGCTACGAATCCAATGATTATTAATGGTATTACGAATTGTAAAAAGTTTCCGAAGATTCCATTAAAAGTTATCATTATTCTAAGCAATGGAACAAAACCTATCTTTCCTAAAATAATTCCTGCAATTAGACCTAGTATAAGTCTTGGTAGTAATCCTAATTTTTTCATAATGTCCACTTCCCTTTTTTATTTTTATTTTATTAATCCTTAAATTAAACCCCTATTTTATTTCGTATCTAGCTTCTTTAATTTTATTTATAACCTCATCTCTATGAGCCATATCACTACATTCTATTACCAAAGTTACTTCTTGCATAGTAATTCCTAAATCTCCATTATACATACTTTGTGTTATATGAAGGATATTTGCTCTATTGGCTGTTAATAATCCTAATAATTTTTCAACTTCTCCAAACTTATCTTGAATTTTTACTTTGAATTGATGTCTTCTTCCTTTATTGATTAATGCTCTATTTAAAACTCTTTCAACTAAGTTAATATCAATATTTCCTCCAGAAACTACTGCACATGTTTTCTTACCTTTACAATCAACTTTTCCAGATAAGATAGCTGCTACTGGAGTTGCTCCTGCTCCTTCTGCTACTACTTTACTTCTTTCCATCAAGAATAAAATTGCATCAGCTATTTCTGCTTCTGAAACAGTAACTACTTCATCAACATATTTTTTTACTAACTCTAAAGTTTTACATCCTACTTTTTTAACAGCTATACCATCTGCTATTGTAGGAGTTGCACAAACTTCACAACATTCTCCTTTTGCTAAAGCAGCTGTCATTGAAGCAGCATTTTCTGCTTCTACACCTATTACTTTTACCTTTGGATTCATTCCTTTTATAGCAGTAGCTATTCCAGCAAGGATTCCTCCTCCTCCAATTGGTACTAATACTGTATCTATATCTGCCATATCTTCTAATATTTCTATCCCAATAGTTCCTTGTCCTGCTATTACATACTCATCATCAAATGGATGTAAAAATACTGCTCCTGTTGCTTTTTGAATTTCACAAGCTTTTGCAAAAGCATCATCATATACTGCACCATGTAATACTACTTCAGCTCCATATCCTTTAGTAGCAGAAACCTTTGCTATTGGTGCTGTTTCTGGCATTACTATTGTAGATTTTATTCCTTGAGCTGTAGCCCCTAATGCTATCCCTTGTGCGTGGTTACCAGCTGATGAAGCAATTACACCTTTCTTTTTTTCTTCTTCAGTAAGATTTGCTATTCTATTTAAAGCACCTCTTACTTTGAAAGAACCTGTTTTTTGAAGGTTTTCCAATTTAAAATATACCTTTCCCCCTAATTCTTTCTCCAATGTTGGGCACTCAATTAATGGTGTTCTTTTAACTGAGTTCTCAATTGTTTTTTTAGCCTCTTTAATAGTTTCTAATGTTACTGTCATAATTTTCCCTCCTTAGAGAATACATCATTTAAAAAGTTGTTATCAGCTTCTTATTTCGATATAATTATACTACTATATTATAATTTAGTCAAATTTAAAACATTAAAAAAGTTTTTTTAAATGTTTTTTATATCAAAAAAATCATATAAATAAATATTTTGTTGAAATTTTATTTATTTTATAAATATTATTGTTATTTCCTTACTTTTTTAGTAATTTTTTTGTCTTTAGTCTCTAATATTGCTGTTTTTAGTTTAAAGATTTTTCTATAAAAAATTTTGTTTTTATACTTTTTTAAATTTCTTTCTTTCTTTTTTTATATAGTTATTATTAAAATAAATAATAATTTTTTTATTTTTGTAAACAAAAAGGAGAAAATCTTTTAATTATAATATTTTAAATATTACTATTATAATTAAGTTTTTCTCCTTATATTTTAATTTATTAAATATTTCTCGTATATTTCTTCAACCATTCTTTTTCTTCTAAAGTTAAATATGGTGATATCTTATCATATACAATTTTATGGTAATTATTTAAAAACTCTATTTCTTCAAAAGAAAGTAATTCCTTTTTAACTCCATCTAAATCTAAAGGAACATAAGTCATTGTTTCAAATTTCATAAACTGTCCAAATTGAGTTTTTTCATCTTTTTGTACAATCAATTCATTCTCTAATCTTATTCCATGAGAACCTTCTATATACACTCCAGGCTCATTTGTTACATTCATTCCCTCTTCAAGAACTTGTGGATTATATTGAACTCTTATACCTTGTGGCCCTTCATGTACATTCAATAAAAAACCTACTCCATGACCAGTTCCACATTTATAATCTAACCCTATATTCCAAAGAGCTTGTCTTGCTAAAACATCTAAATTCGTTCCTGTCACTCCATATAAAAATTTTACTTTTGATAGATTTATCATTCCTTTTAACACTAAAGTAAAATGTCTTTTTAACTCTTCCGAACACTCTCCTAAAACAAATGTTCTAGTGATATCAGTAGTTCCATCAAAATACTGTCCTCCTGAATCAACTAAAAACATATTTTTAGCCTCTAATTTTTTATCAGAAATATTAGTTGCTTTATAGTGCATCATAGCTGCATTTGCTTCATAAGCTGCTATCGTATCAAAACTTGGCTCTATATATAAATCTTGTGCTTTTCTAAAACTTTCCAGTTTTTCACTAGCTGATATCTCTGTAATCTCCTCTCTTCCTAAAGAATTTTTTAACCAATACATGAACTTAGTAACAGCTACTCCATCTCTTATATGGCACTCTCTTAAATTCTCAAGTTCTATTTTATTTTTACAAGCCTTCATTAATGTACTAGGATTAGCTTTGTCTAATACTTTTATTTCTGAATTTAAATTTCTATAAATACTATAATTTACTTTATTTAAATCCATCATAATTACATTAGAATTAGAAATTCTTTGCATATCTTCATAAATTTCAAAATAATCTCTTACTTCTACTTTATTTTTATAAAGATATCTTTCTACTTCGCTATTTAATTTTTTTTCATTTATATACAATACTACCTTATCTAATGTTATTGCTGCATAAGCTAAATTCACTGGATTATTTTTTACATCATTCCCTCTTATATTAAATATCCAAGCAATATCATCTAAAGAAGTTATAATGTTTATATCACAATTCTCTTTCTCAAGAGATTCTCTTATTCTATTTAATTTACTTTCAGTACCTTCTCCTGAATATTTCTCTCCTAAAATAAATGCTTGGCTCTCTGGTAAAGTAGGTCTATTCTCCCATAGTTCTCCTACTAAATCGAATTCTCCTACTATTTTAATATTTTTTTCTTTGCACTGCTTTTCTAAATCTAAAATAGTCCTTGTAGCTATAACTTTACCGTCAAATCCTAGTGTTTCTTCTTTTCCAATATTTTTCACAATATACTCTATAAAAGTAGGAACTCCTTCTTCTCCCATTTTAAAAAGTTTAATTCCACTTCCTACTAACTGTTTTTCTGCTTGAATAAAATATCTTCCATCAGTCCAAAGTCCAACCTCTTTTTCTGATACTACAACAGTTCCTGCAGAACCTGTAAATCCTGATATCCATTCTCTTCCCTTAAAATACTCTCCCACATACTCACTTTGATGATAATCTGAAGATGGAATAATGTAATAATCTATTCCCCTTTCTTTCATTAATTTTTTTAATTTTACAATTTTCTCTGCAACTTCCACAGTATCACCTCTTTTTATTCTACTGTAACAGATTTTGCCAGATTTCTTGGTTTATCTACATCCAATCCTTTCTCTACTGCTGTATAGTAAGCTAACAACTGCAAAACTATATTAGCTACAGTTGGTGCTAGTATATCTTCTATATTTTCAATAGTTATAATCTCATCTGAAATCTCTGCTACATTTTTATATTTTTCCTTTGTTAAAGTTATAACATATGCTCCTCTTGCCTTAACTTCTTTTATATTAGATATCATCTTTTCTAACATATCCTCTTGAGTAGCTATAGCAACTACCATTGTTCCTTCTTCTATTAGAGCTATTGTTCCATGTTTTAACTCCCCTGCAGAAAAAGCTTCAGTATGAATATAAGTAATCTCCTTCATCTTTAAAGAACCTTCTCTTGCACATTTATCATCTATTCCTCTTCCTATAAAAAATCCATTCATTTTATTTTTTATTTTTTTAGCTACCTCTCTTACATTCTCCTTATTTTCTATAACCTTTTCCACTTCGTTTGATAATTTATGAAGTATATCAAGATAACTATTATAGAAATTAGATGTAATACTTCTTTTTCTCTCGCCAAAATAAAGAGCTAATAGATAAAATAAAGTAACTTGAGCAGTATAAGCCTTTGTTGAAGCAACAGATATCTCTGGGCCAGCTAAAGTATATATTACCATATCTACCTCTCTTGAAATAGTAGACCCCAATACATTAGTTATAGCTAAAGTTTTAGCTCCCTTGCTCTTAGCCATTTTCATAGCCATAATTGTATCTAAAGTTTCTCCTGATTGACTAATAAAGATTACTAAACTTTTTTCATCAATGAAAGGATCGCTATATCTAAATTCTGAAGCTATATCCACATCTGTTTTTATTCCAGAAATTTTTTTAAAAAAATATGCTCCTTGTAATCCTGCATGATATGCAGTACCACAAGCAACAATATAAATCTCTTCAATTTTTGATAAATCCAACTCTTTCAAAGAACTACTAAAATCAACTTTTCCATCATAATTTGTATATACTTCTAAAGTTTTTTCTATTACATTTGGTTGTTCTTCTATCTCTTTTAACATAAAATGTGGATAACCACCTTTACTCGCTTGTTCCATATCCCATTCTATTTTAGTTATAGATTTTTCTAACTTCTTCCCTTGAGAATTATAGACACTCACTCTATCTTTCTCAATAATTGCCATCTCATTATTCTCTAAAAATATAACTTCTCTAGTATATTTTAAAATAGCTGGTACATCAGAAGCAATAAAGTTCTTTCCATCACCTAATCCTATAATTAAAGGACTCTCTTTTCTTGTACATACTAATTTATCTGGATTTTCACTATCTATTATTCCAAGAGCATAACTTCCTCTAATTTTTTCTCTTACTTTCATCATTGTCTCTAGCATATCACCACTATAATATTTAGAAAATAAGTGTGCAACTACTTCACTATCTGTCTGCGAATTAAAATTATATCCCTCTTTTATCAATTCTTCTTTTAGCTCTAAATAGTTTTCTATAATTCCATTATGTACTACTGCTACTTTTCTATCATTACTAAAATGAGGATGTGAATTTTTATCAGTTGGGTTTCCATGTGTCGCCCATCTAGTATGTCCTATCCCTATATAAGCTTTCTCTTCTTTTTTCTCCAAAGCTTGTTTAAGATTTTCTAATTTACCACTTTTTTTCTCAATGAAAATCTTTCCATCTTCAATGATAGCTAATCCTGCTGAGTCATATCCTCTATACTCAAGCTTACTAAGTCCATCTAGGATTACCTCCATAGCTTTTTGCTCATCTCCTACATAACCAATTATTCCGCACATATGAATCCTCCTATATAATATTTAATTTTTAATGTTCATAGGAGATTGCTACTTATTACCCCTTTGTCCTTTAGGTTATCCTAAAGTTTTGTATTGGTAATGGCTGTAACCACCTCTGGAGTATCCGCCGAATTTTCGATAAACTCCAGTCCTCGTCAACTTTATTTAGAAAGATCTTTATCTCTATAAATAAATCTCTTCTCTAAGAAAGCTCTGGCGCTCTTAAATCTAATCTCCTGTCTCGCTCTCTATTATAACTGATAAAAAAAAGCTGGTCAAGTATTATTTTGACCAGCCTTCAATATTTTTACTATCTAGACTCTTTTGCTTTCTTTAAAGCTTCTAATAATTGAACAGCTATTTTGTTAGCATCTCCAACTATTCCTAAATCAGCTATGCTGAATATAGGAGCTTCCTTATCTTTGTTGATAGCTACAATATACTCTGATTCTTCCATACCTGCAACGTGTTGGATTGCTCCAGAAATTCCACATGCAAAGTAAATATCAGGTCTAACTGTTTTACCAGTTTGTCCTACTTGTCTATCGTGAGAAATGAATCCAGCATCTACTGCTGCTCTTGATGCAGATACAGTAGCTCCTAATTCTTTAGCAACTGATTCTAAAGCTGCAAAATTTTCAGCTGAACCAATTCCTCTTCCTCCAGAAACAAGTATTTTAGCTTCTGAAATATCAACTTTATTCTTAGTTTCTTTAACTACTTGTAAGATTTTTACTTTCATTTTTGAAGTATCTAAAGTAACAGAGAAGTTTTCTACTTCTGCTCTTCTTCCTTCTTCTTTAGGAGCTTTTTGCATAACTCCTGGTCTTACTGTTGACATTTGTGGTCTGTGGTCAGGACAAATGATTGTTGCCATTAAGTTTCCACCAAATGCAGGTCTTGTCATTTCAAGTCCTTTTGTTTCCTCGTTTATCTCAAGTTTTGTACAGTCAGCTGTTAATCCTGTATTCATTCTTGAAGATACTCTTGGTGCTAAATCTCTTCCTAAAGTAGTAGCTCCAAATAATACTATTTCAGGTTTTTTAGCATCTATTATCGCTTTAAATACTTGTGCATAAGCTTCTGTATCATATAATTCTAATTTTGGTTGGTCTACAACTATTACTTTATCTGCACCATATTCTCCTAAAGTATCAGCTAATTTCCCTACATTATATCCTATTAAAGCTGCTGTTACTGGTACATCTAAGCTTTTTGCTAATTCTTTAGCTTTTCCTACTAATTCAAGTCCAACGTTTTGAAGTACCCCATCTCTTTGTTCTGCAAATACTAATATTCCTTTATAATCATTTAAATTCATTCTCTTATCTCCTTTATCCTAAGGTTATCAAGGTTATCATTTAAATTTAGATAACAAATTTTTCTTTTAATTTCTCAACAATTAACTCAACAGCTTCTTTAGTATCTAATTCAAATACTTTTCCAGCTTGTTTAGCTCCTTTTGTAAATGATTTCTTAACTTTTGTAGGTGAACCTTTTAATCCGATTATTTCTGGATTAATTTCTATATTATCAAATGTCCAAGTTTCAATTTCTCTATCAAATGCTTCAACTATTCCTTTAACTCTCATATATCTTGGAGCATTAGCTTCAGTTAATACTGTTACTAAAGCTGGTAGTTGAACATTTACTAGATAATATCCATCTTCTACAACTCTTTTTATTGTTAAACTGTTATCTTTTTCATCATATTGCATTTCTTTTACATAAGATACTTGTGGTAATCCAAGGTGTTCAGCAATTTGAGGTCCTACTTGTGCAGTATCTCCATCTATTGCTTGTCTTCCTGCTATTATTAAGTCTGCATCTAATTTTCTTAATGCTGCAGCTATTGTATTAGAAGTTGCTAAAGTATCAGCTCCTCCAAATCTTCTATCTGTTAATAATATTGCTCTATCTGCACCCATAGCATAAGCTTCTCTTAAAATAGCCTCTGCTTGAGGTGGTCCCATTGTAATTACTGTTACATGAGCATTATATTTATCTTTTAATCTAAGTGCTTCTTCTAATCCAGCTTTATCATCTGGGTTCATGATACTAGGAACTCCATCTCTTATTAATGTTCCTGTTACTGGATCTAATTTTATCTCAGTTGTATCTGGAACTTGCTTTATACAAACTACTATTTTCATCTTGCATCCTCCATATATTAATTCCTGAACTTTCAATTTCTCAAATTATTTAAAGTTAACTATTTTAAAAGATTTCCAGAGATTACCATTCTTTGAACTTCTGATGTTCCTTCATAGATTTCAGTAATCTTAGCATCTCTCATCATTCTTTCTACTGGATATTCTCTAGTGTATCCATATCCTCCGTGTAGTTGAACTGCTTTTGTAGTTACTTCCATTGCAGTTTCAGCAGCAAATAGTTTTGCTCTAGCAGCATCTACTGTATATGGTAGGTTGTTGCTTTCTCTCCATGCAGCTTTATAAACAAGAAGTCTTGCAGCTTCTACTTTTACTTCTAAGTCTGCTAATTGGAATTGAGTATTTTGGAATTGAGCTATTGCTCTCTTGAATTGTTTTCTTTCTTTTACATAGTTTACAGTTTCATCTAAAGCACCTTGTGCTATTCCTAATGCTTGAGAAGCAATTCCTATTCTTCCTCCATCAAGAGTCATCATAGCAATTTTAAATCCTTTTCCTATTTGTCCAAGTAAATTTTCTTTAGGAATTCTTGCATCTTCAAATATTAATTCACAAGTTGAAGAACCTTTAATTCCAAGTTTTTTCTCTTTTTTACCTACTGTAAATCCAGGTGTTCCAGCTTCAATTATAAATGCAGATATTCCTTTTAATCCTAGTGATTTATCTGTCATAGCAAATATTACATATACATCTGCATATCCAGCATTTGTTATGAATATTTTTGAACCATTGATTACCCATTCATTTGTTGCTTCATCTAAAACAGCAGTAGTTTGTTGTCCAGCAGCATCTGTTCCTGCATTTGGTTCAGTTAATCCAAATGCTCCTAGCCACTCTCCACTAGCTAATTTTGGAACATATTTTTGTTTTTGCTCTTCAGTACCAAATTTTAAAATTGGCCAAGTTCCTAGTGAAGTATGTGCTGATACAATAACTCCTGTTGTTGCACAAACTCTAGAAAGCTCTTCTACAGCCATTGCATACATTACATTATCTCCACCAGCTCCTCCATACTCTTTTGGAATAGGGATACCCATTAATCCAATTTCAGCCATTTTCTTAACTGTTTCAATTGGAAATCTTTCTTCTTCATCTACTTCAGCAGCTAGAGGTTTTACCTCTTTTTCAGCAAACTCTCTTATCATTTGTCTGAAAAGTTCATGTGTCTTAGGCATATTAAATTCCATTCTTTTAATCCTCCTACAAAAAATTTACTTTTTCATTATTTTTGCTTGACCTTTTAATACTACTTTTCCATCTTGATTTGTACAAATTGTTGATAATATTACTCTGTTTTTTTCTGGTATTAATTCTATAATTTCAGCTGTTGCTGTAATAGTATCTCCAAAATATACAGGAGCTGTAAAAGTTAAATCTTGCCCCATGTAAATACTTCCTTCTCCTGGAAGTTTTGTCCCTAGCACTGCTGATACTAAGCCAGCAGTTAACATTCCATGTGCTATTCTATGCTTGAACATAGTTTTTTTAGCATGTTCTTCATTTAAATGTGCTGGATTAACATCCAATGTAATACCTGCATATAATACTACATCTGTTTCTGTTATTGTTTTTGAGACCTCTGCTTTCATTCCTACTTTTAATTCTTCAAATCTCATATTTAATCCGCTATCACTATTAAATAAAATATCAACTATTTTAGTTCAATTATTTCCTAATTTTCACTATAAACATTCCTATTTTCTTGAAAAATATCACAAAATATTTTTTGGAAAAATTAGTATCTATTGAACTTTTTACAAACAAGTAGTCTAGCCATAGGACTTATATTATAAGTTATATCAGTATTTAGCTGCAATGTCAAGAATATATTAATATTTATTTAAATATTCTCAATTTTTAATCTAGTCCAATGAAAAAACTAACCATTTTATTTTTAATAGGATAACTCCCTCCTTTTTAATCTGATATTTTAATATTATTTATTATAATTTTAATCCCATTTTCTCATCTCTAAATATTCTTGAATCCATTAATTTCAAATCATCTGCTACTATTGGAGCAAAATCCATCTGAGCTAATATATCCTTTTCTAAATCTACTCCAGGTGCTATCTCTACCAATGTAACTCCCTCTTTTCTCAATTCAAATACTGCTCTTTCAGTTACATAGGTTACTTTTTTACCATTTTCTTTTGCTAGATTTCCACTAAATGTTATTTGTTCTACATCTGATATAAATTTCTTTATTTTCCCTTCGTTTTTTATTACTAATTTTCTATCACTTACTGTAATATCCAATCCTCCTGCAGTAAATGTTCCACAAAATACAACCTCTTTAGCATTTTGAGTAATATTTATAAATCCACCACACCCTGCTATCTTAGGACCAAATTTTGATACATTTATATTTCCATATTTATCACATTGAGCTAATCCTAAAAATGCAGCATCAATTCCTCCACCATCATAAAAATCAAATTGATATGGCTGATCTACTATTGCTCTTGGATAAACTGAAGCTCCAAAATTAGCCCCACCTGCAGGTGTTCCTCCTATTGCTCCTGGTTCTACTGTTGGAACAAAGTATTCTTCTTGCCCTTCTTCATTTAAAACATCTGCAATTACTTCTGGCATCCCTATTCCATAATTTAAAATTTTCTTATCTCTAGTTAAAAGCATTGCACATCTTCTTGCAACAATTTTTCTCTCATCTAGTGCTACACTTTTTCCCTCATGACTTTCTACTTTTTTTCTAGTCACAAACTTTTCATTAAACTCCTCTACTAAAGTTTGTTTATGAAACTCTTTATTTTCTGCAACAACAACATAGTCAACCATTACCCCTGGGATTTTTACATCTTTTGGTTGAACATAACCATCTTCAAGCTTATTTTTTACTTGAACAATTACAATACCACCATTATTTCTTACAGCAGTAGCTATTGATAGCATCTCAAGTGATAATGGCTCCTCTTCTAGAGAGATATTTCCTTCACAATCTGCAGTTGTTCCTTTTAAGAGTGCTATATCTCCTTTTTGCCCTTTGAAAAATAATACATCTCTTCCATTTAAATGCAATTTTTCAACTAAATTCTCTGTTGTTATGCTGTTTATTTTTCCCCCTTGTAATTCTGGGTCTACAAATGTTCCCAATCCAACATGAGATATAGTTCCTGGTTTATTTGCTGCCATATCTCTAAACATTTGAGCTATTACTCCTTGTGGAAAATTATACCCTGTTAGCTCATTTGCATTAGCTAAATTTCCTAATTCTGGAGCTAATCCCCAATGTCCTCCTATTACTCTTCTTATCATTCCTTTATGAGCAAATCTATTTAATCCTGTTCCTGCTTTAGCATTTCCAAAACCTGCAGCAAACATAATTCTTAAATCTTTAGGACTTCCAGTTTCCAAAAAAGATTTTTCTATTTCATAATAGATTTCTTCTGGAACACCAATTGTTACAAATCCATCTAATAACACATCTGCCCCATCTTTTATTAACTTTGGTACTTCATTTGCTTTTATAAATTTAGCCATATTTCTCACTCCTTAATCATTTTTTGAGATTAAGTCTGGCATTTTGTCTTTATCCTTCTCTTTGTCCACAATTTTAGTTTTTTATTTTAGGAATGTCAAGTAAGTTTTTTTTCATTTTTTTTATCTTTTTTATTTTTAGGATTTGAAACTATTACATATTTTGTGATTTTTTTCATAGAATTAAGATTTTTACTTTTCTATAGTAATGTTCTTTTATTTTTTAATATGATTTTTTTTCATATAAAAAATGAGAAAAAAATATCTAAAATACTATCTTTTTTTGTTGTATAATATAATAAAAAATTCTTTTTAGTTGGGAGGGACTTTATGAATATTAAATCTCTAAATTATTTTATCGAAGTAGCAAAAGAAAAAAGTTTTACTAATGCTTCTAAAAATCTTTTTGTTTGTCAATCTGCCTTAAGTAAAGCAATTAAAACTTTTGAAAATGAGTTAGATATAACTTTAATTGATAGAACTTCAAAACACTTTAAACTCACTCCTGAAGGTCAGCTTCTTTATGAAAATGGGGTAATTGCTCTTAAAGTCATAAATGAACAACTTGAGATGCTATTAGATAGTGTTAGTATAGAAAAAGGAAAAATTAAGGTTGGGGTTCCTCCAGTTATAAGTACTATCTACTTTACTTCTATAATAAAAAGTTTTAAAGATAATTTTCATTCTATAAACTTACAAATTATAGAAGCTGGAGCCAATACTGTAAAAGATAAAGTACATAATGGAGAAATTGATATTGGTGTTGTTATTCTTCCTTTTTCTTCTGATGAATTTAATATTACACCTATTTTCTCTGCTGATGTAGTCGTTGTTGCTAATAAATCTCATCCTTTTGCTTCTAGGGAAGAGGTATCTTTACTAGAAATTAAAGATGAACCATTAATCTCATTAAATGAAACCTATATGCTTTACGATAGAATAAAAATCAGATGTAATGAAGCTGGTTTTGAACCTAATATTATTTGTACAAGCTCACAGTGGGACTTTATTGCTGAAATGGTAGCATTGAATCAAGGAATATCTATTTTACCTAAGCCAATTTTAAGCAAATTTCATTCTAAAAATATAAAGGCTATACATATCAAGGAAGGATTTCCTTGGAATATTGCTTTTATAGTTAGAAAAGATAAATATGTATCTAAAGCTATTAAACTTTTTATTGAATTTACTAAAAATTTTGAGCTTTAATATGAGTTAAATAAGATAGTATTCTTGCTACTTTTAACTATAATATGACTTTTTTTCATACTTTTTATGAAATACTAATATTTTACATTAATCTCTTTTTGAAATAAAATTTTATTGTAAGATGTCAATGCATTTTGAACTTTTTTCTTTTCTTTTTTAAAATTTTAATACTTAAGGAGGTTAATTGATGTTAGGTATACTAATTGGATTAATACTTTTAGTTTTTTTATCATATAGGGGATACTCTATTATATGGGTAGCTCCAGTTTCAGCCCTAGTTGTTGCATTATTAGGTTTTGGATTTGATGGAAATAAACTTTTAGATTCATATATTATCAACTATATGGGTTCGTTAGCTGCATTTACACAATCTTGGTTTCCTCTGTTTTTCTTAGGAGCAGTTTTTGGAAAGTTAATGGATGTTACTGGATCGGCTAAAGCTGTTGCCCATCTTCTAGTAAAACTTATCGGAGCAAAAAGAGCTTTATTATCAGTTATAGTAAGTTGTGCTGTTTTAACTTATGGTGGAGTTAGTTTATTCGTAGTTGTATTTGCTATCTATCCTCTTGCAATCTCTTTATTCAGAGAAGCTAATTTACCAAGAAGATTAATCCCTGGAGCTATAGCTCTTGGTGCATTTACTTTTACTATGACAGCTTTTCCTGGAAGTCCACAATTAAATAATATCATTGCTGGAAGATATTTTAACACAACTCCATATGCTGCACCTATATTAGGTATAGTTGGTGGATTAATCATGCTAGGATGTGGATATTTCTATCTTATTTGGCAGCAAAATAAATTAATAAAAAATGGAGAAACATTTACGGAACCTGAAGGAGAAATAGTTGAGCAAAATATAGAATTACCTAATGCTTATCTTTCAATTTTACCTCTTTTAGTAGTAGTAATCTCTTTATATATTTTAAGTAAAATAGGTATGGCTATTACTCCAGCTAGTATTTTATCTTTACTTTGTGGTAATATTGCTGTTGTTATTCTAAATTTAAAAAAATCTAATCTTTTTACAAAAGCTCTTAATGATGGAGCAAATGGAGCTGTTATTGCAATTTTAAATACTGCTGCTGCTGTTGGATTCGGTGGAGTAGTAAAAATAGTCCCTGGGTTCCAAACATTAACAGATTTACTTTTAGGTCTTAAAGCTAGTCCACTTATTTCAGAAGCTTTAGCAGTAACTTTACTTGCTGGAGCAACTGGTTCATCTTCGGGAGGAATGGGAATAGCTCTTGAAGCTCTAGCTCCTCAATATATACAAATAGCTGCTACTAGCGGAATGAATATAGAAGTCTTCCATAGAATAGCGACTATAGCATCTGGAGGATTAGATTCTTTACCACATTGTGGAGCAGTGTTAACATTACTAGCAGTTACTAAAATGACTCATAAAGATTCATATAATGATATTGGTATGGTTACTTGTGTAATCCCTATAATTGCACTAGTTGTTACTATTATTCTTGGTATGATTGGAGTTGTATAATTTTTAACTATTACATAACCTTATTCAAGGCTATTACAACTTTTAGTTGTAGTAGCCTCTTTTATTATTTTTTTAAATTTGATATAATATTTTAAGGAGGTATTTATTTTATGAATGATGGAAAACAATTTGAAACTATTATAAATCTTTTACAAAAAGATATGAAAATTATACAAAGAGCTGATCATTTTTCTTTTTCTATTGATTCTCTTCTTGTTTCAGAGTTTGCAACAATAACAAGAACAACAAAGAATATCATAGATTTAGGAACTGGTAATGGAGTTATTCCACTCTTTCTCTCTAAAAAAACTAAAGCTAAAATTACTGGGATAGAGATACAGAGTATATCTAGTGCTTTAGCTAAAAGAAATATTGAATTAAATAATTTACAAGAACAAATAGAAATAATTAATGACGATATGAAAAATTGGAATAAATATTTTAGAAAGGGATATTTTGATTTAGTTGTAACTAACCCACCTTTTTTTAGGTTTCATGGAGAAGAAAAACAATTAAATGATTTAGATCAACTTTCATTAGCCAGACATGAAATCTCTATAAACTTAAACTCTTTAATAGAAACAGCATCTAATCTTTTAAAGGATAAAGGATATTTTGTTATGGTTCATAGAGTTGATAGGCTTATCGATATTATTGAAACTATGAAAAAATACTCTCTTGAACCTAAAAGAATTCAATTTTGCTATACAAAACTAGAAAAAGAAGGAAAAATCCTCTTAATAGAAGGAGTTAAAAATGGAAACTCTGGACTTAGAGTATTATCTCCTCTCATTGCTCATGATGATGATGGTAATTATTCAAAAGTAGTTTTAGAAATGTTTAAATAAACTATTTTAATTTTGGGGGAAACATGGAAAATGAAAACAAGATTTTAACATTAGCTAATTTAACTGGTAAAATTGCCTTACAAAGCGGGGCTGAGACTTATAGAGTTGAGGATATTATCTCTAGAATATGCAAACATTACGGTCTTAATGCTCAATGTTTTGTATCTATTACTTGCATCATTACCTCTGTTAGAAATTACCAAGGTAAGATTTTCTGCTCTGTTGAAAGAGTCCAATCGAGAACTACAAATTTAAATAAAATACACTCTATAAATCAACTTGTTAGAGATATAAAAAAATATACCTTTGAAGAATTTAGTGAGAAATTACACTGTATAGAGCATGAAGTCCCTTATAAAAATTCTATATATTTCTCTGCTTACTGTGGAGGTGCTTTTTTCTTTGCTCTTTTGGGTGGTGGAAATTTACATGATGCTCTCAGTGCTTCTATTGGTGGAGGAATCATTTTTGTAATATCTAATCTTGCTAACAAGCTACAAGCTAATAACTTTTTTATTAATATATTAGGTGGATTTATTTGTACATTATCATCTTATATAAGCTTTAAGATAGGTTTTACTAATACTGTTTCCTATTCTACAATAGGTACTATTATGCTTCTAGTTCCTGGAATAGCCCTTACCAATGCTGTTAGGGATTTAGTTGCTGGAGATTTATTATCAGGTTTATCTAGAGCTGCTGAAGCTTTTCTAATAGGAGCTGCTCTTGCATCTGGAACAGGAATTGCTCTATTTATTATTTTAAAATTCGGAGGTGTATAATGAATAGAACTTTTATTGAAATATTAGCCTCTGCTGGAAGTACATTTGCTTTTGGAATACTTTTTAACTTAAAAGGGAAAAAATTAATAGCAGCTAGTATTGGTGGAGTTATTGGTTGGGTTATATTTATTTTCTTTAAAGCAAATGGTACTTCTGAACCTGGAGCTTTTTTCTTATCTTCTATTGGAATAACTATATACTCTGAGATAATGGCAAGAGTATTAAAAACTCCTGTTACTTCAACATTAATAGCTAGTCTTATTCCCCTTGTTCCTGGAAGTGGAATATATTTTACTATGTCATATTTTGTTGAAAATAAAATTCCTGAAGCTACTCAAAGAGGAATTGATACACTACTTGTAACTATAGCTATTACTTTAGGAATAGTTATGGTATCAACTTTTTCTCAAATTTATTATAAATTTAGACGTTATCAAAATATTAAAAAGAAAATTAAAATACGAAAAAAAAATTTTCATAGATTTTAGTCTTTTAGAGATAAAACTCCCTTTTAAATTAAAAAGGGAGTTTTTTATTCTTAAATAAATTTTTAAAATTTTTAGCACTCATCTATTGACTTTGCTAATAAAAAAGAGTATAATTAATTTGTAAATGAAGAGAAGGTATTAAAAACATATAATCAAAATTGAAAAATTTTAAATAATATTTATTAAGGAGATGGTATATATGTTAATGCCTAGTATTTTTAGAAAAGGATTTATTGATGATGTTTTTGAAGATGATTTTTTTGGAGATAATTTAAAAAAACAAAGTTCTTTTGGAAAAACTGATATAAAAGAACTTAAAGATAATTATCTTCTTGAAATTGAACTTCCAGGTTTTAATAAAGAAGATATTAAAGCTGAAATCAATAATGGTTACTTAATTGTCACAGCTGCACACAATGAAAATAAAGATGAAAAAGATAAAGAAGGTAAATATATAAGAAAAGAAAGATATACTGGTCAATTTACTAGAAGCTTCTATATTGGAGATAATATTACTCAAGAAGATATTAAAGGAAAATTTGAAAACGGACTACTTAAATTAGAAGTTCTTAAAAAAGAAGCTAAAGAATTAGCAGAAGAAAAAAAATATATTCAAATAGAAGGATAATAAATATTAAAAAATAGAATAAAAGTTTTAGTAAAAATAGGAGTTGACTTTAAATGAAAGAACATAAATATGTAAATTTTAACCAAGAAGCTGATGTACATTATATAATAAATAAATATCATAAAAAAGAGCATGAAGCTGTAAAAGAGTACCTTGAAACATTAAAAGGACAAAAAAATTTAACTCATGAAGCTGTATTTGCTTTAATTGAAAAAAATCTAAAATTTAAAAAAATAGAAAAATAACTCTTAGTAAAATAGCCAATAAATTTGGCTATTTTATTTTTATTAAATATTTAGATATAAAAAATACATCCTCTATAGATTAAAATTTTGGGTATAGTCTTTTTTAGATTTTAAATTTTTATTACTATTCTATTACTACAAGAATTTTTTACCTCTCACAGGTCTTTGGATTATCAAGAGAATACATTAATAAACTTTATCAACTTCAACCACAAGATAGATTATTTCCATATACTAAACATTTATTTGAACATGAAATGAAGAGAATAACTAAAGCTGAAAATATTGAAAAGATAAGATTACATAATCTAAAACATAATCATGTAATCTTACTAATACATTTAGGAATAAATCCAATTGTTATAAGTAAAGACTTGGTCATGAAAAAGTAGAAACTGCTCTAAATACCTATTTACATGTTTATCCTAATGCTAATATTAGTATGATGAACTTGCTCAATAGTGTATCAAATAATAAATAATTACTGGGAGAGATAAACTCTCCTAATACTTTTTTACCATTTATTAGTTAAAACTGGAGTATTGTTTTTAAAAAACTCTTCTTTACTAACATATAAATCAAAATTAAAATATTCTTTTAAAGGAATTCTTAAATGAACAGGATAACTATCAGGAGTATTTAGCAAATAACTTTCATTAAGGGACTATATTTATCATCATTTAAATATTTTATTAATTATTTATAGCTATGCTTTAAGCAATTTACTGTTATTTTAAATTCAGTAATCATAGTTAGCTCTTCAGTTTTAAAGAGAGAAATATTTAGTTTTAAATTAAAAGATATATTATCTGAGTATTTATAAATTAAGTATTTTTCTTATCTTTATAATTGCTAGTTAAATGAATTTGTAATATCTTTGAAAGTAAAAATCAAATGAAAAAGCAACCAATATATTAGTTGCTTTTTCAGAGTTTTGACTTATGAAATAAATTTATATGTAGTGACTTATTTAGCTAATTCTTCTAAAGCTAAGTTAAGTTCTAACACATTAACAATGCCTTTATGAGCTATTTTATTTATTAAAGTTACTACTTCATCTTTAGCAATTCCATTTTCTTTAGCTACTCTGTCAACTTGTATCATTGCCCCTTGTATTGTGATATGTGGGTCAAGTCCAGAACCAGAAGCTGTAAGCATTTCAACAGGAATATCCTCAACTTTTAATCCAGGATTTTCAACTAATAATTTCTCTATATTAGCTTTTATATTCTCTGTATAAGTAGGATTGCTAAGTCCTAAATTAGTACCTCCAGATGCTGGGAGCACTTGAGCTTCCTCCTCTGTGGTATAAGTGTTGTAGTTATATGCTGATGGCCTTCCATGGAAGTACTTAGCATCGGTAAAAATCTGTCCTATATGTTTACTTCCTATTGCTTGTCCATCTTTTATAATGATACTTCCATTAGCACTATGATTGAAAAATATTTGAGCAAAACCATTTATTGCACAAGTATAACCTATTGCTAATATAAATAGTGCAATTGTTATATATACACTTTTTTTCAAAATCTCAGATTTACTTTCCATTTATATATCCTCCTATTATTACATTCCTAAAGCTCTTAGCATTGGAGTAATAATCATATCTATTAATTTAATTCCTACGAATGGAGCTAAAATTCCTCCAACTCCATAGATAGCTAAGTTTTTAAGTAACATAATCTCAATTTTCATTGGTTTATAAGATACACCTCTTAAAGCAATTGGTACAAGTAATGGGATTATAATTGCGTTAAATATAAGAGCTGAAACAATAGCACTTACAGGTGATGAAAGTTTCATAATATTTAAAATTTCCATTTGAGGAATAGCAACTATAAACATAGCTGGAATAATAGCAAAGTATTTAGCTACATCGTTTGCTATACTAAATGTAGTTAAAGCTCCACGAGTTATTAATAACTGTTTTCCAATCTCTACAACTTCTAATATTTTAGTAGGGTCAGAATCTAAGTCGACCATATTAGCTGCCTCTTTAGCTGCTGTTGTACCACTATTCATTGCAATACCAACATCAGCTTGAGCTAGTGCAGGTGCGTCATTTGTTCCGTCCCCTGTCATAGCTATTAATTTACCTTGAGCTTGCTCTCTTTTGATAACTTCTATTTTTGTTCAGGAGTACATTCTGCTACAAACTCATCTATACCAGCTTCTCTAGCAATAGTTTCAGCTGTAAGTGGGTTATCTCCAGTACACATGATAGTTTTGATTCCCATTTTTCTAATGTTATCAAATCTTTCTTTTAAACCAGGTTTTACAGTATCTTTTAAGTAGATTACCCCAAGAACTTTATTGTTCACTGCAAGTACTAATGGAGTTCCTCCAAGTCTTGATACTCTATCTACAATCTCATCTAAGTCTTTTGGCACAGTTCCATTTTGTTCCTCTACAAATTTCTTAATAGATGAACCAGAACCCTTTCTAACTTTTCTACCATCAGTTAAATTAATTCCACTTGTTTTTGTTTGAGCAGAAAACTCTAAAAATTCAGCTTTTTCATAATCTTTCTCATCTAAAATACATTCAAATTTTTTTCCTAACTCTACAATTGAACGTCCCTCTGGAGTTAAATCTTTTAATGAAGAGATAACAGAGTATTCAATAATATCTTTTTTGCTTACTCCCTCAACAGGAATAAATTCACTTGCAAGTCTATTACCAAATGTAATAGTTCCTGTTTTGTCTAAAATAATTGTATTTATATCTCCACAAGTTTCAACAGCTTTACCTGACATAGCAATAACATTAAATTTATTAACTCTATCCATACCAGCTATACCTATTGCTGAAAGTAATCCACCAATTGTAGTAGGAATTAAACATACAAGTAAAGCTATAAGAGTTGATAATGGAAGTTGTACTCCTACATAAAGTCCCATAGGGAATAAAGTAACAATAACAACTAAGAATATCAATGTAAGTCCAACAAGTACTGTATTAAGAGCTATCTCATTAGGAGTTTTCTTTCTTTCAGCACCTTCTACTAAGTTAATCATCTTATCTAAGAATGACTCTCCAGCAGATACAGAAATTTTAACTTTAATTTTATCACTTACTACACGAGTACCACCTGTTACTGAAGAAAAATCTCCTCCTGCTTCTTTAACAACAGGAGCAGACTCCCCTGTGATTGCTGACTCATCAACAGAAGCAATCCCCTCAATTACCACACCATCGCTAGGAATTAATTCTCCAGTATTAACTATAACTATATCTCCCTTTTTAAGAGAACCAGCGTCTACTTGTGTGGTAGTTCCATCAGCTTTTAAAAGATTAGCTACTGTATTTTTTCTAGTCTTTTTTAAACTATCAGCTTGAGCCTTTCCTCTTCCTTCAGCTATTGCCTCAGCAAAGTTAGCAAATAATACTGTAACAAATAAAATAAAACAAATAATAGCATTAAACACTCTTAAATTCGTTTCAGCCTCGCTAAAAATAGCTGGATGAATAGTTAATAAAAGTGTTAAAAAGAATCCTATTTCAACTACAAAGATAACTGGATTTTTAATAAGTATCTTTGGATTTAATTTTTTAAAAGAATCTATAAATGCTTGATGTAAAATGGCACTATCTATACCTTTTACTTTATGTTTACTCATAATTGAATTACCTCCAAATGCTCAAATGTTCTGCAATAGGTCCTAGTGCTAAAGCAGGTAGGAATGTAAGAGCACCTATTATTAATATTATAAAGAATAAGATAAATGAAAATGTTAAGTTATCAGTTCTAAATGTAGTTTCTGTAACAGGTACAGATTTTTTCTTGTATAATGAATATCCAACTACAATCATTAATACCATACTGATATATCTTCCTAAAAACATTACTATACCTGTTGTGATATTCCAGAATGTAGTAGAATCTCCTAATCCTTCAAATCCAGAACCATTGTTAGCAGCACTTGAAGTATATTCATATAATACTTGTGATATTCCATGGAATCCAGGATTTGATAGTCCTCCATATCCTAACTCAGTAACTAATGAGATAGCACTTGGTACAAGTATAATAATTGGGTGTACTAGAATTAAAAAAGTAATAATTTGCATCTCTCTTGCTTCTAATTTTTTTCCAAAGAACTCTGGAGTTCTTCCAACCATTAACCCACATAAGAATACTCCTAAAATCATATACATGATTACATTCATAAATCCTACTCCCTTACCTCCAAAGATGCAGTTAAGCATCATATTCCATAATGGCATCATTCCAGCTATTGGAGTAAGCGAGTCATGCATATTATTTACACTTCCTGTTGTAAACGAAGTAGTTATATCAGTGAAAAGTGCAGAAGCTATTAGTCCAAATCTTACCTCTTTCCCTTCCATATTCATTCCTGTAATTCCAAACTCTTTAAATATAGGAGCACCTTGCTGTTCAAAGTAATATATCATAAAGAAAGAGATTAAGAATAATACAAATATTGATAAGAATACATACCAACCTTGTTTTTTATTCTTAGCAACTATACCAAAAGCAACAGTTGTAGCTCCAGGGAAAATCATCATAGACATCATCTCTATATAGTTAGACCATAATGAAATATTTTCAAAGGGGTGTGTAGAGTTTGATGAAAAAAGACCTCCTCCATTAGTTCCTAAGTGTTTGATTGCTTCCCAAGCTGCTGCTGGTCCTAAGGGTATAACTTGATATTTGTCTTCAACAGTTTTTACTATTATTTGTGTATCAAATGTTTGAGGTAAACCACAAAGTACAAGTCCTACACCCACTATGATAGAAGCTGGAAGTAATAATCTAGTTACAGATTTTACTATATCCTCATAGAAATTACCAAGTCTAATTCCCATAACTCCTCTAATAATTGCCATACATATAGCCATACCACTTGCTGCTGAAGTAAACATTAAGTTTATAAGAGCAAGTCTTGAAGCTATTCCATTTAACCACTCACCAGAGTAGTGTTGTAGATTTGTATTAGTAATAAAACTTATTGCTGTGTTGAAAGCAAGTGAAGGTGAATTCCCTTGCATAGTTAAAATTCCATAGGTTAAACAGTACATTACTAAGTTAACTACTAAGAATGATAGAATATAATTTTTTAAACTCATATTTTCACAAGTACATTTTATTGGTTTGAAAATAGGAGCTTCAATTACCGAGAAAATTTTTTCTCCTATAGTTTTCTCATACATAATTATTTTTGCAAGATGTTTACCAACTGGTATTATCAATAAGATAAATGCCAATAGATAAAGAAATAAATTAAATAAAGTCATAATAAATATTCCTCCTTAAAATTTATCTGGATTAAAAAGTACATAAAATAAATAGATAAATAATAAAAATACAATAGTTCCCAAAATATACATAATTCCTCCCTCAACAAATATCTGTCTCAATATAAATTTATTTTTAAATTTGCTACTAACAGAAAACAACAAATTTAATAATTAAAACTGATAGCAATATAGAAAAAGTTAAAATTTTCATGATAATTTCCTCCTTTGAACTAACTAGTATTAACAGAAAATATTAATTTTAAGAGCAGTAATAAAAATTGCTAAAATAAAACATATTAAAATTTTCATTAATCTCATCTCCTAAATGTTTATTTTTAAGTATTTTTTATATAAAAATACTATTTTTTAGAAAAAAAGGTAAAATAAAAACTGCTTTTCAATACTTTTATATAAAGTATCTAAAACAGTTTATTACTTAGGTATAAATTTTCAGAATAAATCCCCTTCATAAATTAACTCAGATAAATAAATATCAGAATAAACTTAAATTATAATTAATTAGTTTGATAAAATATATCTTAATTAGCTAGAGGTTTGTTTTATGATTTTGAATCCTATCACTTTTTTATATGAATGTCAAGAAAAAATAATTTTTTAAAATATTTTTAAAATAAAATTTATTTATCGTTAAAAAAATCTTGACTTTTTATTCGTTAGTAGTATAATCAGAATTGTAAAAAGAATATTACCATTTGCTTAATCTATTTTTAGGATAAAAATAGAGCGGGGGACCCAACCTTCTTGGGGCGTATTTCTCAATTGAGAATAGGATACTTTTCAATCCGAGCCCGACAGCTAACCTCGTCAGCGTTGAAAAGAGCCATGCATTGTGTATTAACACCATGACTTTTTGTTGTGGTGTTATTTTTTTTACAAGCTAGAGGGAATATTATAACTTAAAACTGTTTTAGAGGGAAGTAAATATGTATATTAAAAGTGTCAAATCTAGGATTTTTTTGATATTTATTGTCTTTTTATTTACTATAAGTATCAATAGTATTTGGTCTGTTATCAATTTTAGAAGACTTAATAATTCGATTGAAAGAATATTAGATTCTAATTATAAAAGTATTGTAGCAGCTCAAAAAATGATTGCATCTATTGAAAGACAAGATAGTTTACAGCTTTCATATTTATTTACTAAAGAAAGAGGGTATATAAAAAATTTTACAATTAATAAAAAAGAATTTTTAGTTGCTTTAAAAGATGCCCAAAATAATATAACTGAACAAGGAGAAAGTAAAATAGTAAATCAAATAGCTAAAGAATATGGGGATTATGTTGAAGAATTTAATAATTTTTTATTTTTAAAGGAAAAACAATCTGAATATTATTTTAAGAAAATTTTTCCAAAATTTGAAAATATAAAAAAATTATCTAAAGATTTAGTAAGTGTTAATCAAAATGCTATGTTAATTAAAAGAGATAAAGCTAGTATTACAGCTCAAAAAGCAGTAATATTTACATTTATAGCATCAATTTCTATAATAATTCTAGGTGTTTTTATAATAAGCTATCTTATTGCTAAAATATTAAAACAATTTGATATTTTTGTAGAAAAAATAGAAGGAGTATCTAGTGAAGATTACTCACAAAGAATCCCTGAAAATTTAGATAAAGAATTTAGTAAAATGGGATTAGCATTCAACCAAATGGCACAAAAGTTGGAAAAATATAAAACTATCAATATAAAAAGACTAATGACTGAAAAAAGAAAAGCTGAAGCTATTGTAGAAAGTATAAGTGATGGAATTATAGTAACTGATATGGAAAATAATATAATTTTAGTAAATAGAGCTGCAGAAGAACTTTTAAATATTGAAGAAAAAGAGCTTTTAAAACAACCTTTCTTACATGCTATAAATAATAAAAAAATTTATGATAGTGTACAGGAAATTCTTAATAATGATGAGATAAAATCTACAATGAAACAATTAGAAATATCTCTAAATAAAGGAGAATTAATTACATATTGTAAGGTATTTATTAATTCTATAATAAGTAAGAATGGAGAAAGACTAGGAATAGTAATTCTTCTTCAAGATATTACAAAAGCTAAAGAATTAGACCAAATGAAAGATAATTTTGTTTCTACTGTTTCTCATGAATTTAGAACTCCACTTACTTCAATAGGTATGGCTGTAGAGCTTTTATCTGATAAAAGTATTGGAGAATTAAATGATATACAAAAAGAACTTGTTACTGCAATTAAATTGGATAACGATAGATTAAAATTACTTATAAAAGATTTATTGGATTTATCAAGACTAGAGTCTAGAAAAACTCCTATGAATTTCCAAGAGTGTGATATTAAAAAAATTATAGATTTTGCTATAAAACCTTTAAGAAATCTTTGTGAAAATAAAAATGTCACTTTAGAATTAGGAAATATAGATAATTCTACACCAGTAATAGCAGATTTTAATAAGATTAGTGTAGTTTTAACTAATTTTATAGGGAATGCTATAAAATATGGAAAGGAAGGAGAACCTAATCATATATTAGTAGAAGCATTTAAAAAAGATGAGAATTTAGTAGTTGCTGTAAAAGATGAAGGAAGAGGTATTCCTCAAGACCAACTTGAAAAAATATTTAATAAATATATTCAAGTTAAAGTATCTAACGACGGTAAAATAGAAGGAACAGGACTTGGACTTTCTATAAGTAAAGAAATTATAAAAAATCATAACGGAGAAATTTGGGTAGATAGTAAATTAGGAAAAGGAAGTACTTTTTATTTTTCTCTTAAATGTAAAAAAAATTAATTTTTTAAATTTTAATATATAACTAATATAAAAAATTATAGAGGTGAAAAAAATGGAAAAGAAAAAAATATTAATAATAGATGATGAAAGAAATATAAGAATGACTCTTACTTATTGTCTTGAATCTGAAGGATATCAGGTAGATACAGCTATTAATGGAGAAGAAGGACTAGATATTCTTTTAAATCAAAAAAAAATATATGATTTAATTCTTTTAGACATTAAAATGCCTGGAAAAACAGGAATGGAAGTTTTAAAAGAATTGAGAGAAAATGAAAATAAAAGTAATGTAATAATGATGACAGCTTATGGAACTATAAAAGAAGCTGTTACTGCTATTAAATTAAATGCTATTGATTTTATTAGTAAACCTTTTACTCCAGACCAAATAAAAGCTTTAGTAGCTAAAGTTTTTTCAAGAGAAAATTTACAAGAGGATAAACTTAATACTTTTGAAGAATACATTGAGTTTGCTAAGCTTAATATTATAGAGAAAAAATTTGATAAAGCCATTGAAGCACTTAGAATAGCAATTAGTAAAGAACCTGGACTTCCAGATACCCATAACCTTTTAGGAGTAATTGAAGAATATAAAGGAAATGTTGATGAAGCACAAAAATATTATAGAGCAGCTTTAGCTTTAGACCCATCATATGAACCAGCTAATAGTAATCTTGATAGAATTACAGAATTAGAATCAATAATAAACGATATTAAATTGGGGTAGAAGAATATGAGTAAAATAGAAAATGATTATGTAATAATAATAGGGTGTGGTCGTTTTGGTTCTAATGTAGCTGAATATCTTTCAAGTAAAAGAAAAAGTGTAGTGATAATAGATAAAAATGAAGATAATTTTAATCTTCTCACTGAAAACTTTAGCGGTTTTACAATAGAAGCTGATGGAATGGATGAAGATACCTTAAAAAGTGCTAACATAGAAAAGGCTGCTATATTATTAGCTGCTACTAATAATGATAATACAAATATTATGATAGCTCAGATAGCTAAGAAAATATATAAAGTTCCAACAGTTATAGCTAGAGTATTTGACCCAACAAAACATAAGATTTATGAAAAATATGGAATAGAAACAATAAGTCCAACTCTTTTATCTGTAGAAAAATTTAAAAATTTAATATAAAAGATTTATAATAAGGAGTTTTGATATGAATATAATAATAGTTGGAGAAGGAAAGGAAGTACATTTTTTAATAAAATCTTTTATATCTAAAGGACATCATGTTACTTTAATTATAAATAATAAAGAAATTTGTAGAAAATTTTCTAAAGAACACGAAGAGATAGAAGTAGTTTACGGAGATGCTACTAAACCAACTATCTTAGAAGATGCTGGAGCAATATATGCAAATATAGTAATAGCTTTAACTCAACATGACCCTGATAATTTAATAATATGTCAAATGGCAAAAGAATTATATGGAGTAGCTAGAACTTTTGCTATAGTAAATGACCCTAAAAATGTAGAAATATTTAAAAAACTTGGACTTGATACAATTATAAGTACAGTTAATATAATCTCTTCTATGATAGAACAAAAGATCTCAATTGAAGAGATTACTAATCTTATTTCATTAGATGAAGGTAAATTATCTATATTTGAAATAAAAATTACAGAAACTTCTCCTGTAATTGGAAAAATGTTAAGTGAAATAAAAATTCCAAATAGTGCTATTATAGGTTGTATAATTAGAAAAGAAGAAGCTGTTATTCCTAGAGGAGATACTAAAATTTATTATGATGATAAATTAATTATTCTCTCATTACCTACTGAACAAAGAAAACTTTTTAGTATATTATCAGGTGATAAATAATGAAAGGAGTAGAGATTTTAAAGAGTAGATATAAATTGATATTAGGATATACAGGGGTAATACTTTTAGGAGTAAGCATAGCAATGCTTACTCCATTACTTACTATTCCTTTTTTTTCATATAAAAAGTTAGAGATTTTCGCCTTTATAGCTACTGCTTTTTTTACTGCTGTAATAGGATTTAATCTAAAAAGATTTGTTGCTAAAGAAACAAATGTTACTATGTCTATTCAAGAAGGAGGAATAGTAGTATTATTATCATGGATTACTACTTTAATTTTATCATCTCTTCCTTTTGTAATATCAGGACAACTTAATTTTGTACAAGCTATGTTTGAAGTGGTAAGTGGATATACTACAACAGGGCTATCAGTTGTGGATGTAAGAGAGACTACCCATATGGTTTTACTTTGGAGAAGTGTTATGCAGTTTCTTGGTGGAGTTGGTCTTGTGGTAATTATGCTCTCTGCTATCATTGGTCCACATGGGGTAGGGCTTTATAATGCAGAGGCTCGTTCAGATAAATTAGTACCAAATATAAGAAAAACTACTAAGATGATAATGATAATCTATGTAAGCTATATTATAGGTGGAATTATTTTATATGTTTTAGCTGGAATGCCTATATTTGATGCTATCAATCATTCTATTGCTGCTGTATCTACAGGAGGATTTTCAACTAAATATGAAAGTATTGGATATTACAATAGTACAACAATAGAGCTTATTACAATTATACTTATGGTGTTAGGAACTATTAACTTTGCTGCTCATGCTATACTTTGGAAAGGAAAAGTTAAAGAGTTTTTAAGAATAGGAGAGTTTAAAACTATGTTATTTATGTTTTCTTTATCTATTCCATTAACATTATTTTTTACTACTAAAGATATGTTTGAAAGTTTATCTAAAAGTATTAGAGTAGCTGTATTTGAAATTATCTCTGCTGTATCTACTACAGGATTTTCTACTGTCGGTTATACCGATTGGAATGATTTTGGAATATTTATATTAGTTTTAATGATGATAATAGGAGGAGGAACTGGTTCTACTGCTGGAGGTATTAAGCAATATAGAGTCTATATTTTATTTAAATCTTTATGGTGGAATATAAAAAGTTATGTGTTTCCTAGAAATGTTGTAAAAGAGTATTCAGTAAATAGAGCTGATGGAAAGTTTTATATTTCTGATAAACATATTATAGAAGTTTGTTCTATAACTACTATATATATGATTATGTTTATTATCTCTGTAATTATTCTTATGGCTCATGGCTATGGTATGAGAGAGAGTATATTTGAAATAGCTTCTTGTTTGAGTACAGTAGGGTTATCAATAGGAATTACGTCTCCAAATGCCCCTAATCTAGTTCTTATTATAGAAACTATAATGATGTTTTTAGGTAGACTTGAATTTATAGTAGTTTTTTATTCTATTTTAAGAATAATTAGAGATTTTAAATTTATTAAATCACAAAATTTAGAAAATTAATAAAAAATTATAACTCAAGAATAGCTTTTATTATATTGTTATTCTTGAGTTTTTATATATTGATTAATAAATTAAAAAATAAAAAAGGAGAAAGAGATATGTCAGAAGAAAAAAAGAGACTTACTCCAGAAGAGGCATTAAAAATCTATAACAAAGAAAAAAGAGGGAAATTAAAAATATATCTAGGATATTCTCCAGGAGTAGGTAAAACTTATACTATGCTTAGAGAAGCTAATATCAGAGTAAAAAGAGGAGAAGATATATGTATAGGTTATATTGAACCTCATGATAGAAAAGCTACTACTGAACAAATAGGTATTTTAGAACAAATTCCTACAAAAGACATTGAATATGCAGGAAAAATATATAGAGAGGTAAATGTAAAAAAAATAATTGAAAGACATCCAGATATTGTTTTAATAGATGAACTTGCCCATACTAATATGAAAGGAAGTAAGAATGAAAAAAGATATCAAGATGTTTTAGAAATTTTAGATGCAGGAATTAATGTACATACTACAGTAAATATTCAACATCTTGAAAGTTTGAATGATGTGGTACAAACTATTACAGGTATTGTAGTAAAAGAAACTATTCCTGATACAGTATTAACACAAGCTGATGAAGTAGAAGTTATAGATATATCTTTTGAAAGTTTAAAAGAAAGATTAGAGAGAGGAGAGATTTATAATCTAAATACTGTTTCACAAGCTTTAAAAAACTTCTTTAGAAAAGGAAATTTAAGTGCTTTAAGAGAAATTGCTCTTCGTCAAATAGCTCAAGAAGTAGATAATAATCTTAACGAATATATGAATAATAAAAATATCAAAACAAACTGGCACACAACAGAGAGAGTTTTAGTATCAATCTCATCAAGTCCTAAAGCTAGTAAAGTAATTAGATATGGAGCAAGAATTGCTCAAAGATATAGATGTGAATTTTATGTAATATGTGTAGAAGAAAAAAGTCTTTTATCAAAAGGTTATTCTTTAGAAGATTGGAAAATTATTGAAAAGCATGAGGAACTAGCTAGAAATTTAGGTGCAGAGACAATAAGATTGCAAGGAAAAAATATAGTAAAAGAAATATTAAAATTCTCAGAAGAGAAAAGAATTACTCAAATAGTTTTAGGACATAGTAAGAGAAATAAATTAACTACATTTTTTAAGGGATCGATTATAAACAAAATTATTGAACATTCAAAAGGAACTGAAATAAGAATTATTCCTTGGGATTTATAATTTATTTTTTCAAATTATTTTAAATTCTATTATAAATTAATAAAATAATTCAAAAATTTATCAATAAGTATATGTTTTGATTATAAATATAGTAATATTTTTTGAATATGGTATAATATAATCATAAAAAATAGAAAGGAGAGTTTATGAAAATAGGAATTTTACAAATAAATATTTGTAAGGATATAAATGAAAATATTATTAAAATTTCAAAAATAATTTCTAATAATAATGCTGATATATTTATTTTACCTGAACTCTCAGATAGGGGATATCTTTATAACAATAGAGAAGAACTTTTTTCTATAGCTACAGAATTAGAAAAAAATATCTTAATAAATAAGTTGAAAAATATAACATTAGAAAATAAAAAATCTGTAATAGTTGGAGTAGCTGAAAAAGATGGAGATAAAATATATAACTCTGCTATTGTAATAGATAAAGGATATTTAATTGGAACATATAGAAAGATTCATTTAACTGATTTTGAAAAGAATTTTTTTGAAACTGGAAAAGAAAATAAAGTTTTTGAAGTTCAAGGAGTAAGTATAGGTCTTCAAGTATGTTTTGATGTATGGTTCCCAGAGATATCAAGAGAACAAATAGACTTAGGAGCTAATTTAATTTTTATTTCGGGTAATTTTGGTGGAGTAACAACATATGAAATTTATAAAATAAGAGCTATTGAGAATTTAACTCCAATTATTCTTTGTAATCGTGTTGGGAAAGAAGTGAATAATAATTTATCGGCTACCTTTTTAGGAAATAGTACTATTTATAATTATGATGGAACTCAATTAATTTTTCCTTTAAAAGAAAAGGAAAGATATTTAGAATTTGATATACAAGAATTTAGAAAAAATTCAAATATAATGTGTAAAGATTTTAATTTTGAGAGAAAAAAAGAGTATTTTTGTAGAAAAGAAAGAAAAAATACTGAAATATCTAAAAAGCAAATATAATCCTATAAGTATATTTATCTATAACACTTTTGATAAAGAAATAAATAATCAAAACAATAATTTTAATTCATTAATTATAGTAAATAAAAAAAGCAGCTTTTTAGGGCTGCTTTTCTATTATACGGCCATTTTGCGGCCAATTTCTTATTTTCACTATCTGGAAGTAGCTATTTTAACTAGTTTCAGCTATTCTAGCTCCTATTCCCATTCGCTACGTTTAAATATATATCAGTTCACAACTTCTCATTTTTTCTACATTCCATTTTATCTATTTTATTTATTTTTAATAATTTTATAAGTTTTTTATGATTTTCATTGTCAAAATATTGTCAAACTTTATGTTATAATTTTAAATATTTAATAATAAAATAAAGTTATTATTTCCTAATTTTAACTCTTGAATAAATATAAGAAAAACTCCACTAAGACAAAGTATTATTGAAATAACTAGAACTTTCTTTTCTAATATTTTTATTTTTTTTTCATCTTCACTCAAACTAAAAAAAGATTTTATTAGCAAAATTAAACTGGATACTCCCATTAATACTACCCCATTTATTAATAAGACCCCTCCAAACTTTGAAAAAATTTTTTCTCCTTTTATTAACTCAAATACAGAAGTGGCATTAATACTAATTAAAGAAAAAATAGCTAAAAATATACCCATTGTAGATATGCTATATAAAGTTGAATCTTTATATTTCTTCTTTAACCCCTCATTTTCTTTCTTTAATTTTTCTAACTCTTCATATCTATTACTTAGCTCTACATTCAGCTCTTTTAAAGTTTGTTCACTTTTATTCAAAGATGTTATAATTTTTGAATGTTTATTATCAATTTTCTTTAAATATTCCATTTCTAAATTTTTCCCTATAACTTCAAGTAATACTTCTGTATCGTTTGATGAATTACAAATTATAGTAGGCTTAATTATTAGATAAACCTCTTCGCAATATTCTTTTAAAAAGTTTCTTAGTTTTAGCTTTTGAATTTTTTCTTCTTTGATAATTCCATCATATATTTTAAAAAGTTCATTTAGCTCTCTTGATAATAAGGAATATTGAAAAGGCTGGTCTAAAATTGGGAATCCAAATTTCTTAAAAAGAAAAATTATTTTAGCTTCATCACTATCAAACAAAATATAATCATTACTATTCCCATTATAAAGAGCTAACATCTTTTTATTTTTTAATACAGAAAATAAAAATTTTTTTAATCTCTCTTCTATAAAACTTTTATTATCATTATCTGGAATTAGTTTAAATTCTTTTATTACATCCTCAGAGAGAGAACTAATAAATTCATCCATTTTAAATATATTCCCATTTAAATCTGTTAAATATTTATCTATTTTAGTATATAATCCCATATTTTCCTCTTTAAAATATTTATTTTACTTTATCTCATATCCTCCAAAAACTTTGGGAGCTGCTACTTCATTTCCACTTTTACTCATAAAAAATACAACTACATTTTCATTATTAGCTGCTTGATAATTTTTTACAGCTAATTCTTTAAAAGCTAACGATAGTTGAGTTACTAATTTCTCTTTTTGAGATAAAGATAAATTATACCATCCATCTCCTACAACTATATTAATTCTTATTGAATAGTTTGTCAATTCTAGTATCTGTATATCATTTACAATACTTTTTGGAACATCTTTAAAAGTATTAATTATTATATAATTAAAATTATCTTTATTTTCAGCTCTTAAAACTTCATAGCTTGGATATGGTATTTGTTTGTATTTTAAAATACCATTATATCCTTTTAAATGATTTTCTTGAATAAAAACTCCTTCCATTTTTTCTCCATGTTCTCCATATAGAGCTTTTATATTTTTAGGCTGGATTATCTCATCAGAATTAAATCTAAACATTGCCATTGCTGAAAGGTAACCATGATTCCAATCACTAATATCTGCTATAAATTCTCCTTTACCATCTTTTATAACAATGTTTTGGACATTAAAAGTTGGCTCTTTTCCCTTGTAACCTACTAGTGTTGTTTCTAATATTGCTCCATCTGGAACATTAGCTGTTATCTCTAACTTTATCTTTCCATCTGATATTTGTGGAGCTATTTTTCCATCAAAACTAGTGCCATATTTCATTTCAAGAATTTTTTCATTACTATTTCTATTTATAAAGATACAACCTAAAAATACTACTAAAAAAGTTAAAATTATTAGCAACCATTTTTTCTTTACTTCTTTTTTGTATCCAGAATCTTTATTAAGTTTTTTTAATTTCTTTTCATCCAAATATTTAATTATACATTCACTTCCATTAAATATTTTTTCTTGATTATCTCCTATTTTATTTTTTAAATTTTTTAAAATTTCATAACATATAATAGTTTTATCTTTATTAGTTGAATCTATTTTTAAATATGTTGCAACATATTTAAGATTATAAGAAGGTATATTCTTATAAATATATCTTACTAGTGATAATAAATCTATAAACTCATGTGAAAAAATAGAGTTTTTATATCGTTTAAAATTAAAACCTATAAATTTACTTACAAATTCAGCATTATAGGCTACTAAAATATCTCCTTTTTTTCTAAAATTTTTAAATTTATCTAAAACATCTTCTATTGATGGGGAATTTTTAACATCTTCAAAAGTTATTCCATTTATTCTACTCGCCTCTTTTGGAATTTCAAACTTTGGTTTTATAAATTCTTTAAAAGTATCTACTATATTACCATTTTCTATTCTTATAGCTTCTATTTTTAAAATTTCATCTACTAAATGATTTAAACCTGTTGTTTCTAAACTAACAATTATATAATTTTCTAGTTTATCCATTACCAATCCCCTTTTATATTAATTACATATCATCTTCATTGATAACACTACCAATATATCTACCTACAATTATAAAATCATCATGTTCTCTTACTCTAATATCTGGGTACTCTCTATTATCACTTCTTAGGAATACACCATTATCAGTTATATAATATCTTTTTAAAAGAGCCTCATTATTCAATAAGAAAGCTCCAATTTTTTTATTCGCAACTTCCGAATCTCTTTTAATAAAAACAATAGAATGATTTTCTATTGTATGTTCCATACTATCTCCATTTACTCTTACGGCAAATACATCTCCAGAAAAAGCATTAACCATCGGTAATGCAATATAGTCAATTACATCTGATTCACAAGCTCCATATCCAGCACTGATAGAACTATATAATGGAACTTTTTTATATTCTAAGTTTAAATCAATATTTCCAATTATCTCATTTTTATCTTCATCCAAGTATCCCACTATTTTGTACAACTCCTTATAGTCAATTTTCAAACCTTCGCCTATTTTTTTTAATAAAAATGGATTTATTTTTAGAACTTTTCCATTTTCTAAACGTGACCACAACGAACTAGCAACACCTGTTTTAACAGATATTTGGTTTAATCCTATTGCTAACTCATCTCTTCTAGCTTTTATGTATGCTCCTAGTTTTTCTCTTATTTCAACTGGAACAACATAGTCATTTATTTTATCTTCCATTTTTCCACCTCTTATTATAATTATAATATCAATATTAACAACTGTAAATAGTTTTATTTTTTTCTATTGACAGATGATAACATTTGTGATATATTATCATTAACAAATGATAATAGTTTTTAGGAGGGATATTGTGAATTTGAAACAAATTAAAATTGAATGTTTAAATAGAAATATCACAATGACAGAATTAGCTAAAAAGTTAAATATTTCAAGAGTTTGGTTATATAATAGAATCCAAAAACAAGATGAAGAAACATTAATAAAAATTAAAAATATTTTTGATTCTGCCGTTATTAAATAATAACACACTTTTATCTATTTGTATCAATCTTTACAAATAATAATACTAGCGAGGTAGTTGACAGAACTCTAAAACTGTTTGTAGGCGAGAGATAGTTGAGCTGTGGAACTGTAAAAAAGATAGCATACCAAATAACGAAAGGAGAATTTTATGGCAAAACAAAGTATTCCTAGTATGGAACTAGAAAGAAGTATGAATCTAATGTGTCATGTTATGACTATTGAAGAAGCTCTAAGAAATAGTGAAGTGATTGATTCGTTAGACGATAAAAGAAGAGATGAACAATGGGAGATACAAGATTATCTTTTTGAGTTAAGAGTAAAACATGTAGAGGGATTATATGAATTTGCAAAAGAATTACCTGCTGATTATCAAGCAAAATTAGTTAAACTAGCTTCCGATTTTAATAAAAAATTTCATCAATATTTCCAAAAATATCATTCTTTAAAAAAGGAAGAAAAAAAATTAGAAGAAATAGATGATAAAAATAGAAACTATTTAATTAATTATGTAAAAGAATGTAGAGGAAAACTAGGAGATGAAAATAGTAAGATAGAAGCTGAAATTATAGCTAAAAGGATTACCAATGATTAGATGTCCAGAATGTAATAAAAAACTAAAGTCTTATTGTAGCAAAATTAAAAATAATAAAAGAATTAGATATTATAAATGTAATATTTGTGGAGCATCATTTAAGACAAGAGTATTTAAATATGAAGTAGAAAAAATAATAAGTGAGGAAATATGAAAAGAATAAAAAAAGAGGTTACTGGGAATAACCTCTCGAAAGAATTTGAAATGTCCATTTTCCAATTCCAATTTTATTTTATCATATTTCTCCAGATAATACAAGGAGGAATATTATGCCATATACAAGACTTACACAATTAATAGAAAAATATGGGAAATTAGCTAAGATACAAGAGGTTATGGAGAAAGAAGGGATAAAAAATAATGGCTAAAAAATACTTTTGGTTAAAGTTAAAAGATAATTTTTTTAAACAAAAGAGTATAAAAAAACTTAGGAAAATGGCTGGAGGAGATACATTTACCATCATCTATCTTAAAATGCAACTTTTATCTCTTACTAATGAAGGAAAGCTATATTATGAAGGGGTAGAAGATAATTTTGTAGAAGAGCTAGCTTTAGAACTAGATGAGAATGTTGAAGATATCCAAATGACAGTACTATATCTTCAAAAAAATAATCTCATAGAGTTTGGAGAGTTACCAGATGAATATATCCTACCAGAAGTAGTAGGAAGTATTGGTAGTGAAACAGCAGCAGCTGAAAGAAAAAGGCAACAAAGAGCAAGAGAAAGAGAAAAACTTTTACTTGAAAATAAAAAGTGTGACAATGTCACAACTAAGTCACAGCTTGTCACAAATAGTCACACAGAGATAGAGAAAGATATAGAGATAGATAAAGAGATAGATATAGAGAGAGAAAAGAAAAATCATCTCCTATCTCTCTCTTATAAAGAAAAACTTACTGAACTTAAAAAAATCATAATGAAAGCTACAAATAGTAATGAACATCAAGTAAATTTAGTTTTTCAGCCTAGTAGATATCAAAATATAATAGATGACTTACTTCTTAATATTTATAACTCTGATTATCTACAAGGAGAAACAGATAAAATCCCACCTTTATCTACTTATACAACGGAATCTCAAATTAATAAAATAATGGCTGGATTTTATAAAACTCATAATAAAGCTAAAGATAAAATAGGAATAGAAACACTTCAATATAAAACTAATAATAGTTTAGATGACATCCTATAAAGGAGAGTGATGAAATGAAATGTAAATATTGTGGAAAAGAGTATATTAAAAATCCAGTTACATTACCAGATTGGATGCCTCTCTCAATGAAAGAGCAAATTAAATTTATTCCAGCTTGCGATTGTTTAGAAAAGCAAAAAATCATTGAAATGGAACAAGCTGAAAAAGAAAGACAACATCAATGTATTTTGAATAAAGTTAAAAAATATAGAGATATTTCAGTAATAGACAATAAATTCTTAAAGAGTAAATTTGAGATAGCTGATATGAACTCTAGTATCATGTCTTTAGCTAATAAATACAGTAAATCATTTCTAAAGGAAAATATTAAGACTGGATTATTTTTATTTGGTAATGTCGGAACAGGAAAAACTTTTGCAAGTGCCTGTATTGCTAATAGACTTATGGAAAATGGAAAGACAGTATTAGTAATGAATTTAGGACTATATATAAATAAGCTCCAAAGAGAATGGGCAGAGGCAGAAAAAGATGTATTAGAATATGTGAAAAATTGTGATTTACTCATCATAGATGATATGGGAGTAGAAAATGTAAAAGAATGGACACAAGATAAGGTATTCTCATTAATTGATACTAGATACAGAGCTGAAAAACCTTTAATTATTACTACTAACTTAGTTTTATTTAATAAAGGATTACCTAAAGAACAGATAGAAGCTAAACTCTCTATTGAAAGTAGATTTAGTTCAAGAATAGCTGATAGGATTAATGAAATGTGTTACCAACATGCTGTCATTGGAGAAAGTAAGAGAAACTTTGATATAGATAATTTTAAAGAGATTTTGAAGAGAGCATAGGAGAATAATGGAAAGAGAAATATTTGATTTATTATTTTGCCTAATTGTATTAGGATTTGTATTTTGGATGTTAGATAGATAGGAGAACTTATGAGTAAAGTTATATTAGTAAAAGCAAATAAAGGGGGAGTAGGCAAAAGCTGGCTCACTCTCCAATTAGCTCATGCAACAGCTTTAAAAGATAAACAGGTATTAATCATCACTTCAGATTCTCAAAATAATATACCTCGTTTTGCTGGAATAAAAGAAAATAATTTTGAAAATGGTTTAGAGTACTGGATAACAAAGAAAAATGGAACATATTTAGAATTAAGAGATAATCTATACTACATACCATTAACTACTATGAATATTCCAGATAAAGATATAGATAATTTTAGAGATTTTATAAAAGTTATCAAAAAGTTATTTGACTACATCTACATAGATGCTACACCAGTTTTAAGCCTAGATGATATTTTCTTAGAAGTAGCAGACCAGATAGTAATACCTACATTCCTAGATTCAGTAACTACTTCAAGTATAACAAATATGTTGAGAAAAGCTGAATATAGTAAGATAAAAGCTATCATACCAAATAGAGCCACTAGATGCAAAGTGGAAAAGGAATATTACAAAAAATTAGTTGAAACTTTAGTAGATACAAGTATCTTTGTATCATGTCCTATATCTCAATCAGCTATTATATCTCGATTGATAGAAGAAGGAAATACACTATTTGATAAAACAAAGTATAATAGTTCAAAATTTAGAGCTATTATAGAGAGAGCTTTGGAGGTATTACTATAATGGCAGATATAGAAATATTTAAGCAATTAAAAAATCAATTAACTGAAAACCAAAATGAAGAAGAATACCATAGTGATTTTAAGTTTGGAGCTTATGTCATCACTGAAGAAGAAAAAAATTATATCATTGAAAGAGAAAAAATCTTATTTAAAGGATTTAAAGCTTATTCAGAAAATTTATATGAAATATGTAAAGCTTTGTATGATGTAAGACAAAAGTTAAAAAAATATGGAGATTATGGAGAAATGACATTTACTGATTGGTATAAGTTCAATGGACTTAATAAAGATAAAGTATCTGAATTGACTAAAAGATTTGAACTGTATATGTTAGCTCCAGATAAAAAAGTCCATATATCATCTTTATCTATTCCAGCAGTTAAATTATTAACTAAAAAAGCAGTTGATGTAGAAGTTAGAGAAAAAATATTAGAATTAGAGTTAAAAAAAGTAGAAGATATGGTTGAGATAATTGGAACTCCTGAAATAGTTGAAAAACCAAAAGAACTACAACCTCATATAAAAAAGACTTGTAATTTTTTTAAAAAAAGAATAGAAAAAGCTACTTCCTTAAAAGAACTAGTAAAAGAAAAAGAGAATATTTCAGTCTTAATAAAAGAGTTAAAGGAATTACAAAAAGAAATAGAACAGGAAGAGAAAGCAAGAGAGAATGAAAATAATTTACAATTACCTACAGATGCTGAGATTATAGAGGAGAAACCTATATCTCATTTTTATAAAGATGAGGATGGGAGTATCTATCTTATAGATTCATGTGATTATGAAGAAGGTTTTTGTATAGTTAGATATCCTAATTTAAAATCTTATTGGAATACCTCAGCTGGAGAGATAACAACTCTTATTCCTATTCAAAAAACATATGATGAAGCACATCAACTATTAATAAAATTGGCGAATGTATTAAATTATACCCCAGTTGATATAAAGGAGAAAACAAATGGGTTTTAATTATATTGTTAAAAGTACCTCTGGAATTGAAATAAATTCCAGAGGGGAGATATTTGAAAAAGCAGAAAAAGCTAGTTTAACCTATCCTCAAGATGCTGTTATTATTTATAATGAACATTTACAAAAAAATCTTTCTCCTATTATCTTAAAAAGAATAGATAAACATTGGGTTGAAATTACATTAGAACAGGCAAAAGCTGATTATAGACCTGTAGGAGTTAAAAAAGCTTATAAAGTGAAGGTGGTTTAATGAAAGTATTTATAGAAATAACTATTCATAAAGGTATTTTTACAAAAGCAATAGATACTATGTTTGAGCTAATAGAGGTGGAAGATGTATAAAGAGATAGATAGTTGTTACACTTGTAAATTTTGTAATAGCATTGGGAATGATGAAGTTCTAATTTGCTGTAATAAAAAAAGTGAGATGTATAATAAAGAAATTTCAAAATTCGGAACTTGCGAATTTTATAAAAAACAATTTTTAGGGGATGATACTAATGGATAAAATAATATACTATTTTAACCAATTAAATATAAAACTATCATTTAAAGAAAAAATGGAGAAACTTGGAATAAAAAAGGACAATTCATCAAGTAGTTCTATAATAAAGATGAGTTTTTATCAAATAGAAAACCATGATTATCTCCTTGGAATAAAAAGAAGTGGTAGACCACAATATATCTTATTTAATAAAAGTATGGAAGTCTTAGTTAATAAATCTAGTCAAACTTCTTTCATCCAAGAGTTAGAAAAGTTCTTTCCCAAGACTGAAGATAACAAAAATATTATAATTGGGCAAGTATTAAGAAAATTAAGACAAAAATTAAAAATACCACAAATAGAATTAAGTAAAAGAATCAATAAAAAATCTACAACTTTAAGAAAATATGAAAATGGACAGCTTAATATTTATCCAGAAAATTTAAAAAATATTTTAAAAAATTTAAATGTAACTCTTGATGAATATAAGAAATTCTTTTGTACATATCTAAAAAAAGAAAATTTGGGGTATAACTTTAATGATTTTATAGTAAATAAAGAAATTTTTTTCTCTAAAGAAAGTACTACTAACAATAATAAATTACTTGGGATTCATCAAGTAATAACTAAATATAAAATCAATATGACTTTAGCATACAGATATATGAAAATAGCTAATGAAGAATTAAGAGAAAATGGAAAAAATATTATTCCTGGAAAAGTAGATGAGAAAAAATTTGAAGAAATATATTGGAGGTTTAACAATGAAAGATAAAGATTTTTTAAGAGTAGAGGATGTTCAAGAAATACTTCAAGTAAAAGAAAATACAGCTTATGCTGTTATAAGAAAATTGAATAAACAATTAAAAGAAAAAGGATTTGAAACATTAAGAGGAAGAGTTAATAAAAAATACTTCTTTGAAAAGTATAATCTAGCATAAGGGGGATAATTATGCCAGCATTTAAAGATGGTAAAACTTGGAGAGCTGTATTTTATTATAGAGATTATACTGGAACTAATATTCAAACTACCAAAAGAGGATTTGCAACTAAAAGAGAAGCTTTAGATTATGAGAGAGAATTTATAATGAAAGCTACTTTCAATAATAGAATGACTTTCCAGAGCTTGTATGAATTATATATGGAAGATATGACACATAGATTAAGAAAACATACTATGATGACTAAGAAAAAAATTATTGAAGATAAAATTTTACCATTCTTTTCTAAACTAAAGCTAGATAGCATTACACCAGTAAAAGTAAGGCAATGGCAAAATACTTTAATAAGTGGGGTATCTATTAAAAATACCCCATACTCTCCTACATATTTAAAAACAATAAATAACCAACTAACAGCTATATTTAATTATGCTGTAAAATATCACAATATGAAAGAAAATCCATGTCATAAAGCAGGGAGCATGGGAAAGAAAAAAGCCGAAGAAATGATAATATGGACACCTGAAGAGTTTGAAAAATTTAGTCAATTTATAAAAAATAAGATGCCTAACTATGTTGGTTTTAATATTTTATTCTGGACTGGTATTAGAATAGGAGAACTACTAGCTTTAACTCTTAAAGATATAGATTTAAGAAATAAAACTATCTCTATATCTAAAAGTTATCAAAGATTAGAGGGAGAAGATGTAATAACAGCTCCTAAAACTACAAAATCAAAAAGAGTAGTAACTATTCCAGATAGTGTAGTAGAACTATTAGAAAGATATTTGAAAATGTTATATAAACCAAGCAAAACTATGAGATTATTCCCATATACTAAGCATCTATTTGAAAATGATTTAAGAATATATAGTGAAAAAGCTGGATTAAAAAAAATAAGAATCCATGATTTAAGACATAGTCATGCTTCTTATCTATTTAATAATGGAGTAGATATTCTAACTATTGCTAAAAGATTAGGACATGAGAATATAGAAACAACTTTAGGAATATATGCTCATACATATACTTCAGCTGATGAGAAATTATTAAAGATATTGAATAAAAAATAAAAATTTTGGAAGGAGGGATTTTTATAAAACTAAAGATAATATCCCAAGAAGTAGATAGCAAGATAATAAAAGATGACATCATAGATGTTGATGAAATAGTAGATAAATATACCTATATTCTAGGTAATTTTAGAATAGTTGGAGAAAAAGAAAAAAGATTTAGTAAAAAAAATAAAGACCTGGAAACACTAGCTACATGGTATATAAATATATTTCTTAACAAATATAATAGAGGTAAACAACCTAAAAGAAAATTTTTAAAGTTTGAGGTGGAAAATGAGAAAAATTAAATTAAAAGATTATGAAAATATAAGTTATTTTGTTTGTGCTGTAAGTAGATTTAAAGATGTTAAATATATACCATCTGATATGGTTGAAGATATAAAAGAATACAAAGAAATGGGATATACAATTTATGGGACTATTCCAGAAGAGGTATTTGATGAAACCTTTATAGAAAGAGATATACAAAGTACTTTTGAAACTCAAGCTGAGGATGAAGGATATGAGGATATGAATGATTTTATAGACTATGATGGAGAGGAATTTAAAAAGGTTAAAGATGCAGTGAGGGAATTTATAAAAAGCTTGGGCTCTACTAATCTAAGATATTGCTGTGATGAAAATACAATAATAGAGGTGGAATAGTGAAAAATAATCAAAAAGATCCAATAATTTTATTAATAATATTACTTACTTTTATATTTGCAATATCATATGGTATTGACTTATTAAACTTTATCATTAAAGTAAAATTATTTAAGTGGTTTATATAGGAGGCAGATAAAATATGTGGGCCTGTAAAGAATGTGGTGGAAAAGTTAAGTTTGAAAGGCATTATAAAGATAGCTTAGATGAAAATGGATTTATCATAGAAGAGGAAAGAGAAGCCGAAGAAATTTATAGATGTCAAGATTGTGGAGAAGAAAACTATTTAATACAACTTATAGCAGATTGGAGAGGATAAAATGGGAGCTTGGGAGTGTAAAAAATGTGGTGGAAAAATAAGAATATCATTAACTAGAGTTATGAGCAGCGATTACAATATAGATAAAAAAGGTAATCCTATTGGAAAGTGTTTAAGAAAATTAGAAGGAGAAACTATAGCTGACAATTTGTATTGCTCAAAGTGTGGGGCATGGTACGAAAGTGAAGAATTTGAACTTGAGGATATAGCAGAGTGGGAGGAATAATGCTTATTATAGTACCTATTAATTATGAAATTCCATTAAAATTTTTAATATTTCCAATTTTAGTATTTATTTTTATAATTTTGGTAGTTATAATTATAAAAATAAAAATTTTTATAGAAAAAAGAAAGAGGTAGAAAATGGAGAACAAATTATTAATAACTTTAGGAATAGCAGCCTTTAGTGTAGCAGTAGTATATTATTTTAAAGTAATCATTCCAGATAAAAAGAGATGTGAAGAAGAATTAAATAAAGAGTTAGAACAAGTTGGGAAAAAGTGTAATAATTGTAAATTTATGAATAGGTTTAAATTGACTTATGACCCTTGGGAATGTTATTGTTCTGATGGAAGCATACACAATAAATTTAATTATTTTTGTGGAAATCATGAGTTCAATGATGAAGAGATAGAAGAAGCTGAATGGAGAGTAAAATTTAGAAAGAGAGAGGAAAACAGATGACTAAAGAAGAATTTAAACAAAAAATTGAAAATAGTATAAAAAAAATAATGGCATATCATATGTTTGAACTCGAAAAAATTACAAAAAAAACTCCTAACAATTTATATGAATTACATCAACAACATAGAGAAATAGAAAAACTATCTTTTAAAACTATTAGTAAAATAACTAAAGAAAATAATGCTGAAATAACATTTGTAAGTCCTAAAACTATCATAGGAGTTGCTAAATTTAATGATTTTGAAAGCGTAGAATTTGAAATAAAATTCAACTAATAAAAAATTTATTTAAGAATAAAAGATAGATGAACTAAATATAATCCAGCAAAAAAAGTGTACTTTTAGAAGTACACTTTTTTATCACAACCCCTTGAAAAAATATTTTTTTATGCTAAACTATATATATCAAGGCAAAAGGGAGGATAGCATATAAAAAAGTGGTTGCTTTTTATTCTGATGTATGCTAATATTTTGATATGAGATTTAAGATTGATTCCAAAAATGACAAAGAATATTTTTGCGAGAAGTGTAATCAATTTTTACTCTCTACCAAGAATGGAGTTCTCAGTTTTCCAAGTCGTGTAAAAAACTTAAAACTAGATGGAGAAAAATGTTATTTTAACTGTTCCCGTTGTGGAGAGGAAATCCAGATTGATTTAAAATAAAATTGAATTTGAATTAGAGCTTGAGGAGCTGCGGTTTACAGAAATGTAAATCTCAGCTCTTTTATTTTTTGTAAAAATTTCAGGAGGTGGTTTAATGCAAGCTTTACTTCATGGAGCAGTTGGATTTGTAGTAGGAGTAGCAGCTACTATTATTGTTACAGCCTATTTTAAATTCAAAAATAATAAATAAAATTTGTAGCTAGTCATTTGGTTGAACTTATATGTGAACACGGGTAGGTTCGGGAAAGGGGATGGCAGATTAGCTCAAATAAAGGAGATGGTTATGAATATTGATTCTAGTAAGCTAGGAGTTATTGGAATAGATAGGATAGTTTTAAGTAATTTCAATATCAAAAACTTCGAGCAACTGGAAAGAAAAGAGATAACAAATAAATTTGAGTACATTGAAAGATTTGAAATCAAAGAGAAAGCATTTCATCTAGTATTTTCAAAAAATTTAAAAGATAGTGGAGAAATATATAGTTATGCCACTCTTGAATTTAATGCTAATAAAATTGTAAATGAACACAATATTTATAATTCCAGCCAAGCTGAAGTTTATAATTGTTTGAATCAAATATTAAAAGTATTGAAAGATGCTGGAGTAGATATAGATATATCAGAAGCAAAAATAAGAGAATTAGAAATTAATATTACTCTTGATAAATCTTATTCAGAATTGAATGAAGTAATCCTATTACTATTAAGAGCTAATTATAAAAAAGCTTTAGGTTTATATAGTGCAACTGATTCCAATATTCCAGATAAGATAAAAAGAGATAGAAGCATATATATTAATTCTAAATTAGATACTAAAAAAGATATTACAGGAAAAGTTATCAAAATATATGATAAAACTTTTGAGATGTTATATAGGAATAATCTTTTTTTAGATAGAGAACTAACTAGAGTAGAAGTTCTCTTTGGAAGAGATTATTATAGAAACATCATGGAAAAAATAAATTGTGATAACTCTCTTAAAACTTTTTTAGAAGTTGATATATTAAAAAAAATATTCTATGAAGCATTGGAGCAAGAATTAAAAGTAAAACCTATCAAGCAACTTGAAATAATTAAAGCTAATTTAACTAAAGATTTCAATAATTTTAGAAGAAATGAAAAAAATAAGAGAATTGAAAGAATGAAGCTGAAAAAACTCTCCAAAAATATTCCAGAGTATTTAAAAGAGGAAAGAGGAGTGTTTGAATACTTAAAAAGAGAGAGTTGGGTATTTGATTATTCCTTCCTACTAGACATAGTAAAGAATAATGTTATATCTAAACATCGGAAAGACTATGAAAATCAAATAAAAAAGAAATACTTATCAATTAAAAATAAACAAATTTATGAGAATTTTTTAAATTCTATTTTTTTTACTGATTAATCTGATATAGTCGGCTATTTTAAAAAGCTCTAAAGCATAAAATTATTAATACTTAAAAATAATTTTATATTAGTTTAAATCAAAGAATATTTCTAATACAGTTAATTACCTAGTTTTCACTCTTTATTATTCTTATCTTTTTTATATCTTTTTAAGAGGTGGTACAAATAGCAGCAATAACTAAGAGAAAAGAATTTGAAATAAGAATGAGATATGAGTTAGGAGAAGATTTAAAAACACTAGCATTTATTTATAAAGTATCATATAACACTTTGAAAAAAATAAAAAAAAGAAGTGAGATAAAAGGAGATGCTTGGATAAAAGGTAGTAGAACTAAAGTAGGATATGAGAGATTTACTGAAGAATCTGAAAAAGCAAAAAAAGAAATTGAAGAAAAAATAAATGAGATAGCTAGAAAAGAGATAAATCAAATTCAAGATTTAACTGATGATAGATATGCTGATGGAGAAGAAATTATAGATGCTGACTTTGAAATAGCAGCTGATACAAGATTAAATAGAATCCAAAAGATGATGACTATTAGAAAAGAGATAGAAAAAATATATCCAGATAAAGAAAAAGCTGAGATAGAAAAGATTAAAGTAGACACAGAATTGAAAAAAGTAGATTTGGAATTTAAAAAAATAGAGCTTGAATTGAAAAAGAAAGAAGCTGAGGAGTATTTGAAATGATAATGAAGTTTTGTCCTAAATGTAGGAGATTGCATCCAGTAGGACAAAAATGTCCAAATGGTTGTGATTCAAGAAAAGAAGAGAATAAGTTATATGATAAATATTTCAGAAAAAACAAAACATTCTATAACTCATCCCACTGGGATAAAGTAAGAAAAGAATGTATGAATAAATTCGATAATATTTGTGTATATACTTTATTTAAATATACTAAAGCTATTCCAGCTAAACTAGTACATCATATCATAGAACTTGAAGAAGATGAATCGCAAGCTTACGAATTAGCTAATCTAATTCCTGTAAGTGATATAGCTCATCGAGAAATACATAAAAGATATAGAGATGAAGATATCAAACTAGTACAGGCAGAGTTAAGAGAATATTTAAAACTATATACTACTCAATTCCTAGAAGGGTAGGGGGGTATAAAAAAGTTTTAGGAGAGAGCTTAAAGACCGCATCTTCCCCTTTCTTTTCACGAAATTCCCAATAGAAAATTTTTATAAAAAATTATGAAAGTAGGTGTAAATATGGGAGCTAGAAAATCATTAAGAGATACAACCAAGCATCTTACCGTTGTAGAAAGACAAGTAAAAGAGCTTGAGGAAGAGAGAGCAAAAACCTTTGTAGGAAGAGAACAGCTAAAGCATCCTCCAGATTGGTTAGTAGATGATGTTGCAATAGCTGAATGGAAAAGACTAGTAAAAGAACTAGAATCAACTCCTATTTTTAATAATTTAGATTATAACAACTTAGGAGCTTACTGTAATGCTGTAGCTAGATATAGTGAGATAGTTAAACAAGTAGGAACTAAATTCAGAATAGGAAAAGAGCTAAATAACTTGGTACAGCTTGAATTGAGATATTCAGATGAGATTAAAAAATATGCAAGTCTATTAGGCTTAACACTAGATGGGAAGCTTAAACTAATAACTGGAGATATTAAGATTGAATCAAATCAGACTAATGAAGAGTTTGGAGATATATGACTATATTAGAAGAACTTATAGATTATTCTAATAAATGTATCTCTGGAGAAATAGTAAGTGGTAAAAAGCATAAATGGGCTTGTATGAGATTTTTAAAGGACATTGAAAATGCTAAATATATTTGGAATGAGTTAGAAGCTGAAAAAATAGTGAAATGGTTTACTTATTTGAGGCACTCAAAAGGAGAGTTAGCTGGACAACCTATTATTTTAACTTCTTGGCAAAAATTCATACTATGTCAAGTATATGGATGGAAAACTAAAGAAGGGAAAAGGAGATTTAGAAAAGCTTTTGTTGAAGTTGCTAGAAAAAATGCTAAAACTCAAATGCAAGCTGGTTCAGTTCTCTATGAGATTTCAGTTATGTCTACTAAAAATCAAGAAACTTTAGAAACCTATTGTGCAGCAACTAAAAAAGACCAGTCAAAACTACTATTTGTAGAGGCTCAAAATATGTTAAGGGGAAGTGTTTTAGCTCCAAAATTCAAAATAATAAGAGATAAAATTATTCATATCAAATCTAATTCCTTTCTAAATCCTCTCAGTAAACAAGATGGGAAAAATGGGGATGGAACTAACCCAGCTGTTCTCATATTAGATGAATATCATCAACACCCTACTACAGAGTTTTATGACTTAGGATTGGGGGCAGCATCTAAAGAACCTTTATTATTTATTATTACCACAGCTGGAATGGATTTAAATGCTCCATGTTTTACTCAGGAATATGCTTATTGCTCTGATTTACTTAATCCAGATGTAGATTTAGATAATGATGAGTATTTTGTAGATATATGTGAAGCTGATGAGGGAGATGATAAAGGAAGTTTAGAAACTTGGAAAAAAGCTAATCCAATAAGAGCTTATTATCAAGAGGGGATAAATAAATTAGCATCTGATTATGAAGTAGCTAAGATGATTCCAGAAAAGATGATAGCCTTTATGACTAAGTGCTTAAATATTTGGGTACAAGCTACTGAGAATGGATATATGGACATAGCTAAATGGAAAGCTTGTGAAGTAAAAAAATTACCCTTTGAAATATCTAATAAAGATGTTTTTGTAGGTTTTGACATGTCAGCTAAGATTGACTTAACATCAGTAGGCTTTGTTATTCCAGTTAAAGATGAAAATGGAGTTACAAAGTATATTGTATTTAGCCATTCTTTTGTACCTAATATTGAAAAACTTAGAGAAAGAGAAATAGTTGATAAGATGCCATATCTTAGCTGGGCTAAGCAAGGATATATCACTATAACTAATTCTCAAGTAGTAGACCAAGGTGTAGTGTGGGAGTATGTAACAAAGTTCTGTACTGAAAATCAATTAAATATAGATACTCTTTGTTTTGACCCAGCAAACTCTTCAAAAATGATGATGGACTTATCTAATCAAGGACATAAATGTGTAGAAGTATATCAATCACATAAATCATTAAATGAGAGTACAGCTGGATTCAGAGAACAGGTATATGAGGGCAATATCATATACCTTCCTAATCCTGTATTAAACTTTGCCATGAAAAATGCAGTAGTAAGACAAAGTAATGGATTAATTAAAATTGATAAAGATGCCACTAGAAAGAGAATTGACCCAGTTGACTCTCTATTAGCAGCATTTAAACTAGCTCAATACTATGAATTTGTATTTGATTATAATAAATATTCAGATTTAATAGAAAGCATCTATGAATAGGAGGTGTTTGAGATTATAAAAAAAATATTAGCTAAGCTTTCAGGAGCTTCAAAGAGTGGTACACCTATAAATACAGATTCAAACTCTCTTTTTGACATCTTAGGACAACTTAATGAAGATACAGAGGTACAACAAGATATATCTGAAACTATATATTTTATTTGCTTAAAGCATCTATCTGAAAGTTTAGGGAAAATGCAATGGGAGAAAAGAGAGATTACTAAGAAAAAAGGAAGAGAAACCATATTTGATAATGATTTAGATTTACTATTAAATATAAGACCTAATCCATATATGAGTGCTATAACATTTTGGCAAACAGTAGAATTAAATCGTAATCATTATGGGAACTCTTATGTCTATATCGAAAGAGATGGGAAAAAAATTAAAAATCTCTGGCAATTACCCAGTAATGAAGTTGAAATTTGGATTGATAACAAAGGCTATTTTGGACTAAAAGATAGTATTTGGTATGTGTGGAATGACAGTAGAAGTGGAAAAAGATATTCATTTTTACAAGATGATATATTACATTTCAAAACTCATATGAGTTGGGATGGACTATCTGGAACAGCAGTTCGTGATATTTTAAAAACTCAACTAAATACTCAAAAGTCAGCTTTGAACTTTTTAAAGAGAATATATTCCAGTTCTACATTAGGAACTAAAGTAGTAGTTCATTATACTGGAGAATTAAATGATGCTAAAGCTAAAAATATGGTGGATAAGATAGCAAATTTTGCTAAAGCTAAAGAGAGTGGAGCTTTTATTCCTTTACCTATGGGATATCAAGCTCAGTTATTAGAAATGAAACTAGCTGATTCTCAGTTCTTTGAAAATAATAAGAATACAGCTCTTCAAATAGCTGCTGCCTTTGGAATAAAACCTAATGTCATAAATGATTATACCAAAAGTTCATATAGTAATAGCGAAACTCAACAGTTAGATTTTTATGTAAATACATTGCAACCTTTATTTTTAATCTACGAACAGGAATTGAGTTATAAGCTACTTCATCCAAGAGATTTAGAAAGAGGGCAAAGGTTAGTTATAAATGAAGATATTCTATTTAAAATGGATAACCAAACTAAAGCTAATGTATATTCAAACTATGTTCAAAACTTCATTATGACACCTAATGAAGTTCGAGAAGCACTAAATTTACCATATGTAAAGGGAGGGGATAAACTTGTAGGAAATGGAAATGCTATCAGCCTAGATAAAGCTGGAGAACAATATACGAAAGGAGGAGATGAAAATAAAAATACAATTACAGAATAATGGTAAAAACACTGGATACTTTGAAATAAAAGCTCAAGATAATATAGCAGAATTATCTATTTATGGAGAAATTAGTTCTGATAAATGGTGGGGAGATGAAGTAACCCCAACAGAAATAAAAGAACTCCTAGACACAGTAAAAAATAAAGATTTAAATATCTTTATTAACTCATCTGGTGGGAATGTATTTGCTGGATTAGCTATTTATCATATGTTAAAAAGACATGAAGGTAAAAAGAAAGTATATGTAGATGGAGTAGCTGCTAGTATTGCTTCAATAATAGCAATGGCTGGAGATGAAATCCATATTCCTAAAAATGCTTATCTTATGATTCATCGTTCTTGGATATGTACAGCTGGAAATAAAAATGATTTATTAGAAACAATTTCTATGTTAGAAAAAATGGATATAAATATGGCTGATATTTATAAGACAAAAGCATTAACTGATATAAGTAATGAAAAAATATTAGAATTAATGGATAATGAAACTTGGTTGACTGGGATAGAGGCTCAAAATTATTTTGATATAGTTGTAGATGGAGAAAATAGAACAGCTGCTTGTCTTGATGGATTAACTCCAAATGATAAGATGCCAGAAATATTTAAAGCAAAGTTAAATAAAATTGAAAAAAGTCAAAGTGAAAATAAAGAAGAATTAAAAAGAATTGAACTAGAAAAAGCAAAGTTAAAATTAAGATTAAAAATGGAGGATTGATTGAATGAAAAGGTCAGATTTAATAAAAGAAGATTTAAGAGCAGCTAAAGAAAATGCAAGAAAAGTACTAGCTAGTGGAACATCAACAATAGATGAAATCAATGCAACAACTTTAAATATTGAAACTTTAGAAGCAAAATTAAACCTAGCTTTAAAAGAAGAAGGAGAAATTCAAGCTAATTTAAAAGGAACTGTATTAGATAATAAAAATATATCTAATGGGATAGATTCGCAAGCTTACGAAAATGCCTTTGTTAGCTTTTTAAAAGGGAATGCTTCATTAGATGAAAAAATGACAATACAAGCAGCTCTATCATCTACTGCAGATGCTGATGGTGGACTATTAATTCCAAAAGACCAAGAAACACAAGTAATAGAATTAGCTAGAGATTATAGTTCTCTTAGAGATTTAGTATATGTAGAACCTGTATCTACTCTTACTGGAACAAGAGTTATAGAAGTTGATGGAGAATATACTCCTTTTGCTGAAGTCACTGAAGGTTCAAAAATTTCAGATATTGAAAATGGAGATTTTAAAGCAATTCCTTACTCTTGTAAAACTTATGGTGGTATTTTACCTATTCCTAATAATTTATTAAAAGATAATAAAGGAAATTTACTATATCATGTAAGTAAATGGTTTGCTAAGAAAAAAGTAGCTACTGAAAATAAATTAATAGGGGATTCATTAAGTACCTTTAGTAAAACAGCAATGAAAGGAATTGATGATATAAAAACAGTTCTTAATAAGACATTAGACCCAGCTATCTCAGCTAATGCTATTGTAGTTACTAACCAAACAGGATTTAATGAATTAGATAAGATGAAAGATACAGATGGGAACTATTTATTACAACCAGACCCTACTAAACCTACTCAAAAATTATTGAAAGGTAGACCAGTAAAAGTATATCCAGATAAAGTATTAGCAAATGATACTACTAAAGCTCCTGTAATAATTGGAGATTTCAAAAGAGCAATTACTCTATTTGATAGACAACTTTTAACTGTTGATTCTACAAATATAGGAGCTGGAGCTTTTGAAACTAATTCAACAAAAGTAAGAGGTTTATTAAGAATGGATGTTCAAAAATTTGATGAAAAAGCTATTGTATTTTTACAATATGATACAGCACCTATTGAATAATTAAAAGGAGTAATATGAGAGTATTAACTTTAGAGAATATAAAAGAATATTTGAGAGTTGATTCTGATGAAGATGATACTCTCATCAATCTCTTTACAGAATATGCTAAAGAGGAGATTGAAGATTCTACTGGAGTAAAATTTAATGAAGAAGGAAATTCTGAAACATATAATATGGCTATGCTTATAGTCATAGCTGATAGATATGAAAATAGAGCCTCTACCGATACAGAGTTTAAAGTAAATAATATATTAAGTAGTATCTATACTAGATTAAAGGCAGGGGTAATAGATGAGTGAGAAGGTATTAGCTAGTAGATTAAATAATAGAGTTGAGATTCATAGAGAGCAGATAGTAGAAGGGAACTTAGGAGATAAGAGGGAATATAAGCTATATAAAAAAGTTTGGGCTGATATCATACCTCTATCAGCTAATTCTATAACTACCTCAGAAGATTTTGAATATACAGATATAAAATTTAAAATTATTATGAGAAAAACTGATATTACTCAAGCTGATATTATCTATTATAAAGGAACTAAATATGAAATATCTCATATTATTCCAGCTTTTAATAAAAATAATTATATTGAAGTACATTGTACTTTAAAAAAGGAGTTCTATGGGGAGCTTTGATGATGTATGTAAAGAACTTAGTAAATTAGCTAGTAGTGCTGATGGAGAAACTAAAAAATTTGTAAAAAAACAAGCTAAAATTTTAAAGAAAAAAACTTTAGAAGTAGCTAAGAAAAGAGTAAAAAAAGATTCTGGATATTATCATAGAAGCATCAAAGATGGAAAACCTTATGAATTTAAAGGAGATTTTGCTTGTAGAGTGTATTCAGCTGCTCCACATGCTCATCTCATTGAAGAGGGGCATAGAATTGTTAGAGGTAAAAATGGAACAGAATTAGGAAGAGTAAAAGGGAAGTTTGTATTTAGAGATACAGCTAATGAATTTACAGAGGAATTTGAAGAAAATTCTCAAAAAATGTTAGAGGATTTATTTGAAAAAAATGGATTTTGAGGTATGAAATGATTAGTTCAAAAGATATTTTAACCATATTAGTAGCTAAATTAAGAAAGGAACTGAAAGATACTCCTATAGAGTGTAGAGATGTTAAAGAAGGATATAGGAGAGGCTCTATTCATATATATTTTGAAAATTTAAAAGCATCTGATTATATGAAAAAATTTAGGGAAACAACTTTAAATGTAAGAATAATCTATCATCCTAAAAAGGATGATGATATTGGAGAACTTTTAGGCATACAAGAAAAACTAATTGAAATATTCTCTGATAATCCAGTAATAGAGTTACTAGATGGACTAGTTACAGAAGTTTTAGAAGTTGATTCAACTGAATCAGATGGAGATTTACTATTCAATTTTGATTTATATGTATTTGAAGAGTATGAAGAAAAAGTATCGGAAATGATGGAAAATTTATATATAGGAGGGGTAGAAGAGTATGTCAACGACTAATACTATGCCACAATTGGATATTATATTTAAGGGGCTAGGAGTTACAGCTGTAAAAAGAGCTGAAAGAGGAGATGCTGTATTAATATTAAATGATACAACACCAGGAGAACCTAAAAAATATTATAAAACTATTGAAGATTTCACAAGTGAAGAGCAAGCAAAATTTACTAAAGATAATGTTAAATTAGTAAAGGATGCACTAGAAGGGATTCCTTTGAAATTATATGTATTTAAAGTAGGAGAAGAGGAGCTAATTACAGATAAGTTGAAAGTTATTGGAGGAGTTATCCCAAGAAACTGTTGGATAGGAACTCCAGATAATTCTTATGCTACTGAATTAGTTACTTGGGTAAAAGCAAAAAGAAAAAATGATAAAAAAAGATATAAGATGGTAGGACATAAACTAACAGCTCCAGATGATATGGGAATAGTAAACTTCACTAATGAAAAAGTTACTTTCTCTGATGATAGAGGAGAGGTTACAGGAAATCAAGCTGTTCCATACTTGCTTGGATTCTTAGCTGGTATTTCATTAAATATGTCTGCCATTGCCTTTGAACTTGGAAAATTCTCAAATGTAATTGAACCTGAAGAGTTAGATACAGCTATTGGGAATGGAGAGTTTGTATTATTCAATGATGAAGGAATAGTAAAAGTAGCTAGAGCTGTAAATAGTTTAAGTACTATTGGACAAGATGTAACAATAGAAATGACTCATATAAATACTGTTGAAAAGATGGATTTAATCTATTGTGATATTTATACAGCTTGGGATAAATCATACAAAGGAAAATATCCTAATATAACTAATAATCAAATGTTACTAATAAGTGCAATTAATAGCTATTTTAAAGGTTTAGCAATAGACTATATCTTAGACCCTAATTTTGAGAATATATCTTTTATTGATTTAGACCAGCAAAGACTTGCTAACTATGCTAAATATGGGCAAGAAGAAGTTGAAAGTTGGGATGATGAAAAAGTAAGACAAATGACAGTAGGAACTAATGTATTCTTAAAAGCTAATATAAAAGTTAGTGGAATTATGGAAGATTTCTTATTCAATATATACATGTAGGAGGAAGTAAATGGCACATAAAAGAAGTGGTTATCATAATGGTAATGCTGGAGAAGTATGGGTAGCTGGAGTTAAAATTGGTACTTGTAATAAGGGAGAAGTAAAAACTAAGTATAATTATGAAGAAGTAGATAATCCAGATGTTCCTGGTGGTAAAATAAGAGTTCTAGTCGGAGAAACTCATGAAATATCATTTACATATAAAAGTACTGGAACTGAAGAAGAAATAGATATGTTTAACCTAGATGAAGATATCACAGTTATTATGAATGATGCTAATATCAATGGTACTAAGAAACAAAGAACTAAATGTGATGGAGTAACTTTTGATGAAAGAACTAGAGCATCTTTTGAAAAAGGAAAAGTAAAGGAGATTCAACTAACTGGACAAGCTGAAACAGTAACAGAATTAAAATAAAAGAGAGGGAGTAATTCCCTCTCAAATAACAGGAGGAAAAATGGTAACATTCCAAGATTTTTTAAATAAAGTAAGAGAAAAAGAGGCTAAAAAAGTAAAAATAGCAAAAGTAGAAGTAGAGGGGATAGGAGAAATAGAATTTCAAAGACCTGATGAATCAGAGTTACTAAGATATAATAATGAAATGATGAGATGTTATAAGGGAACTCTCAAAGATAAAGATAATATCTCTATGGAAAATATGGATATGGAGGGAATGGCTTTAAATGCCTCTGAATTAATATATAATAGTTGCTCTTTCTTTAGAGAAAAAGAACTGAGAGATATGTATAAAGAATATAAATTTCCAGAAATTCCTTTAATAATATTAGGGACAACAGAAGTACTAAGAATAGCTCATAGTATAAATGCTATTTTTAAAGGTTTAAAAGTTAAAAAAGAAACCGAGGAAGAAATAAAAAACTCATAGGAGATAATGAGAATCCAGGAGAATTATATTGGGTATCTTATTATCTCCAAAAAGGACATAGTTTACAATATCTACTTAATTTAACAGAAGAAGAAAAATTATTCTTTATTGAAAGTATGGTAGTAAATAGACAGGAACAAATTGAGTATGACATAAAAAAGATTAAAGCTTCTATGGGAATTGGAGGGGAATAATGAGTAAAACAATAGGTGTAATACTTAGCTTGAAAAATGCTCTTAGTGAGCAAATAAAACCAGCTATTGCCTCTCTAAAAGAGGCTGAAAAGCAAAGTGAACAAGCAAAAGAGCAATTAGAAGTGTATAAACAAGCAGTAGAACAAGCTAAAGCTAATATAGCTCAGTATGTAACAGAGTTAGAAAACTTGAAAAAAAGTGTTGTTGAGCAAAATAGAGAATACCAAAGAGCTAAAGCTAATATTGATTCTCTTAAAAATTCTAATATAGAATTGCAAAATGAAATTACTAAACAAGCTATGGAACTTGATAGGCTTGGGCAAGAGTATGGAAGTAATTCTAAAGAATATAAAAATGCTGCCAAACAACTCCAAGCTTTGAGGCAGCAACATAGAAATAATAATATTTCTATAAAAGAGCAAACCGAAAATCTTAACAGATTGGAAGAAACCATTATTAAAAATAGTGATGCTGTAAATGATATGAAATCTCAGGAAAAAGCTTTAAAAGAAGCTTTAGAACAAGCTGAAAACTCTGTATCAGAACAGCGAAAAGAGATATTGAAACTCGGAAATAGTTTTAGACAGATTGAAAAAGAAGTAGAAGAATCAAAGAAAACTTTTAAAGAATGGGGTAAAACAGTAGGCTCATCTATTGATGGAGCTGTTAAATCAGCTCTAAAATGGGGAGCTTCTATCATAGGATTGACAGGAGGGCTTGGAGCTGGAGGAGCTATCAAAATGGGAATGGAAACTTCTATTAACTTAGAGGCTTATCGAACTATGTTAGAAACAGCTACTAAGGACTTTAAAAAAACAAATAAACTCATGGAAAATGCTGAACTACTATCTATATCTACTCCATTCAGTCCAGAAGAGGTTATTCAAGCTACAGCTACTCTTGAAAGTTATGGGATAGATAGTGAAAAATGGTTAGCTATGATAGCTGATGCTGCTGGAGCTACTAACACAACTATGGAACAAGCAACAGAAGCTGTAAAAGATATACTTTCAAAAAATGAGTTCCAAAGTATGGAAAACTTAGGAGTATCTAAGGAGATGATTATTGAAGCAGCTGAAAAGAAATATGGTAAAAATAAAGTGTTTAATAAGCAAGGGCAAGTAAAAGACCAAGAAAAGCTTCAAATAGTTTTAGAAGAAATCATGGTATCAAAGTTTGATGGAGGAGCTGAAAAATTATCTCAAACTGTAAGAGGATTATGGAGTACAATTACAGGTTCTGTTAATATGGGATTAGCTAAGATATTAGGTATGGAGAATGGACTTATCAAAACAGGTTCTATACTTGATATCATTAAACAAAAAATGACTTTATTAAGAGATATACTAATAAAATGGGAAGAAGATGGAACATTAGATGATTTAGCTAAAGAATTTACAATAGTTTTTACTGAAATAGCTAATTCAGTTATAAGTACCTATAACTTTATTAAAGAAAACCATGAAGTAATTATAGCTTTAACTAAATTTTTAGGAATAATTTATATACTCACAAAAGGAGTTTTTGCTCTAAAAGCAGCTTTTGAAGCTTATCAAATAGCTGTAACAGCCTTGTCAAATATAGGATTTTTAGTAACTATTTTTACAAAACTCAAATTAGCAATAGCATCTTTTAATTTAATGTTAGCATCTACTCCAGTCGGATGGGTAACAGCTGCCATTGGAGCTATAGCTTTTGCTCTGTACATGTTAATATTTGAATTTGACAAAGTCAAATCTTTTGTAGGAAGTCTATGGGATTCTTTGAAATCTTTTGCTGATAATATGCCATGGTGGGCTAGTATTATTGTAGGAGCTTTTATGCCTGTTATAACTATTATAAAAGGATTAGGAAAAGTATGGGAATGGGCTAAAAGTTTATTTAGTGATGAAGATATTGAAAAAAATATAGAGGTAACTGAAAAAACAAAAAAAGACATCCAGGAACTTGCAAAACCACAAGTAGAAAATAAAATACCAAGTCAAAATAAGGTATTTGAAGAAAGTTTTGCAAAAGTAGAAGCTCCTCAGAGTTTAAATTCAGTTAAATCTAATGCTATTACTAGAGCTACTATAAATAATCCAAGACCAGCAGTAACTAATTCTAATAATATATATATTCAAGGAGATATATATGGGTATGATGAGTTTAAAGAAAAAGTAGCTGGTGTAATTGTAGATATAAGTAAAAATAATATGGCTAATGTAACTTAGGAGGATATTATGACTAGAAGGGAAGTATTAAGAGGAGAAATTAAATATTTAAAGAATTTTCTTGGTATTGATACAAATACTGGGAAACTTGACAGTATTGAAGAATGTCGTGGAGCTATTATTAATATTATTAATGAAAAGGCAAGAGTTATTTCAGCTAATGAAAAAGCAGCAACAGATGATATAAAAGGAAAATATTATACATTACTTGCAGAACACAAAATATTACAACAAAACTATACTGATTTATTAGCTATCTTAAAAAATATCCAAGTTCAATCTAAAAAGAAAAGCTTTTTTAAAAGATTATTTGGAGGAAAATAAAATGGAGATATATTTATCTACACTTGATAGGAAAAATATCTTTAAATTTCCTTTTATCGAAAGTAAAAATGTATCATTTAACAATCCTCTAAATAGTGAAACTTTTGAAAATAGCTTAGGCAAAGAACTGACACTTATAGGAGAAGAGAAACTAAAAACAATTTCTATCAACAGTTTTTTCCCTCATAAAAGATATAGATGGCTGCCATTTTTATCATTTTTAGCTCCAGAGTGCTTAGCTTTTCTTACTAAATATAGAAAATCTATTTTAAAAGTTACTGTAATTTTATCAGAAACTTCATTCTCATATCCTTGTATAATTAAAGATTTTACCTGGAAGAAAAAATCTAATCAAGACATTGACTATTCCATCACTATTGAAGAGTATGTGAACAGGTGATTTTATGAATTTATATGTTATAAAAGGAGAAAGAGCAGTTGATATAACTGATATAAGTGGAGCTATTAGTTTAAGTACTTCTATGGATACTTTAGGAGCATCTTTAGCTTTTAACATAGCTAGAAATTATAATGATACTAGTTTTATTTTCTCTGACGAAATAGAAACTGGAGATATAATTATTTTAAATAATACCAAGGAATTATTTAGAGGAGTAATAGTAAATATAACAACTACTAAATTTAATAGGACTATTGAATGTTTAGATTATAGTTTTTATTTAAATAAAAATAAAGTAATTAAACAATTTGAAGATATTAGTGCTAGTGTAGCTATTAAACAACTATTACAGGAAATAGATGCTCCTATTGGAGATATTAGTAATATTTCAACTTCTATCAGTAAATTATATTACTCTAATACTATTGCTGAAATTATTAATGATATTCTCAAACAAGTTAATGAAGAGCTTGGAATTAAATATAAACTTGAATTTATAGATAGTAAATTTAATGTTAATCCTTTTAAAAAGGTAAATGTATCTTTTAGATATAGACAAACTGGGAATGAAAGTATAAGTGAAAGTATCTTAGAAATGAAAAATAGAATACTTGTAACTTCAAATGAACAAGAATCAACTGAAATATTAGCAGTAGCTGAAGATAACACTAATATTGAAAAATATGGGAGCTTACAAGAAATTATCAATGTAGAACCTGATAAAGATGAAGCTAAAGTTCGGAATGTTGCGAAAATGAAATTAAAAGAGTTGAATAAAGTTTTTAAAACTGTATCACTTGAAGGTTTTGGAGATGATGAGTTCAGAGCTGGAAGAGTTATCTACCTTAATAATCCTAAATTAAAACTTTACGGGGAATACTTAATTAATTCTTGTGTCCATACCTGGAGAAAGGGAGAACATATTGTGAACTTGGAGGTGGAATTATTTGAAGAATAGCGAAATAGCAGCTAAATTTTTAAAAGGATTAGAAACTCCTGAAAATTTTCAAGTCTGTATAGGAGAAGTAATTCAAGCTCCTCCAGAACTTACTATATCTATTTTAGATGGAAGATTTATTTTATACCCTCATATGTTATATATGAATGATAGATTATTTGCTGATTATACTAGAACTTATAAACTAGAAGGAATATTAGATGAAATAACTATTAATGCTACTTCGTCAAATAAGCCATGTGGATTAGGAGCAACAAATCCACATGGAACTATTGAAGGAAATGGGGAGTACAAAGCAAATGGAACTTTTATTAATACAGATACATTAAAAATAGGAGATTTAGTAAAAGTTACTCCTACTGAAAAAGGACAAAAATGGATAGTTGATTTTAAAATAAGAAAGATTAAATAAGGGGGAGATATATGAGCATCTTTCCAAAAAGTTTTAATACTATTAGTTCTGTTACAGTTACTAATAGTAAAACTTTAATTAATAAATATAAAGATTTATTATTTGATACCACTACTAAAAAAGTTATAGTAAAAGATGGAAAAACAGAATTTACAGATAAAAAAAAGCAAGTACAGCAATGGATATTTCTTTTACTTCATACAGAAATGGAGAAATATAAAGTATATCAAGATACTGAGTTTGGAATAAGATTTCTCTATGAAATGAGAGGGAATGAATTTTATAGTTCTGGATTTACTATTGCTCAAATAAAAGATGAGCTAGAAGAAAAATTATTACTTAACAAAAATATTCAAAGTGTTGAATCTATCAATATTACTAAAAATTTTAATTCTCTAGTATTTGATATTGTTGTAATTGTTAATGATGAATTAATTAAAAGCGAGGTGGAATTAAATGTCTAGTTACTATACAGCCAAAAGTGCTGATGAAATACTAGAAGAAATGTTAAATAATATTCCAGATGACTATATTAAATCAGTTGGAACATTTACACATGATTTAATTAAAACATATGCTTTAGAAGGAGCTGAATTAGAAAAAAAATTATCAGATATTTGGGATTTCTTTGATATACATAGGCTAACTGGAGAAGAGTTGGATAAAAGGGTATTTCAGCTTCAGGGATTAACTAGAAAACCAGCTACATATTCAATAGGAGAATTAACAGTTAATGGAACAGGAACTATAACAAAAGGAGATATATTTGAAACAATCAATGGAGTTCAATTTAAATCATTAGAAACTAAAAGTATAGTAAATACTGGGATTATAAAAATTCAAGCTGTTATTCCTGGAGATATTAGTAATGTTGGAGCTAAAACTATTACTCAAATGCCTGTTACTATTCAAGGTATAAAAAGTTGTAATAATGAGAAAGCTACCTATGATGGTTTTAATGCTGAAACTGATGAATCGTTATTAAGTAGATATGACATAAAAGTTCAGATGCCAGCAACCTCTGGAAATGTATATCACTATATGCAATGGGCTAGAGAAGTAGCTGGAGTTGGAGATAGTAAAATCTTTCCACTATGGAATGGGAAAAACACTGTAAAAACAGTTATTATAAATGATTTAAAGCAAGTAGCATCTAGCGAATTAGTCAAAAAAGTACAAGAATATATTGACCCAAAAGGAGAAGATGAATCTACTTGGGGATGTGGGTATGGAGAAGCACCTATAGGAGCTTACTGTACTGTGATATCAGCTAGTGCTAAAACTATTAATATTGAGGTTACTTTAACTAAAGAAGAGGGGGTAAATAGTGAAGTATTAAGTGAAAGAATAAAACAGAGCTTAACATCATTTTTACAATCAATAGCATTTAAAAAAAATTATGTATCTTATTCACTTATTTCTAATTCTATATTAGAAACACCTGGAGTAATAGAATGGAGCTCTTTAACATTAAATAATGGAACTAGCAATATTCAAATAGGAGATGAAGAAGTAGCTATATTAGGAGAGGTAACTATCCATGAAAACTAAAGATATTTTAATTAATAATTTACATAAAATAATTAGAAAAGATGAGTTTATTAATGCTATTTTAAATCCAGCTGGATTACATTTAGATGAAGTAAAAGATAAGATGACTTTACTTGGAAAAGAGTTCTTATTCTCTACTATGTCATTAGAGAGGATTCAAGAACTTGAAAAAGAATTAAATTATAAAACTAAATCTACCACTATTGAAGGAAAAAGAATTGAAATAGAAGCAAGATGGAAAACAACAGGTAAATGTGATTTAGAGTTACTCCAAACTATTGCTAATAGCTGGAGAAATGGAGAAATTGATGTTAAATTTATCGATGGAACTATTGAAATAGTTTTTATTTCTTTAATTGGTATTCCAGATGATATTGAAGTTTTAAAAGCATCACTAGGAGAAGCTAAGCCAGCTCATTTAGGAATAAATTTTCAATATAGATATAGATTATGGGGAGATTTACCCCCTAAAACTTGGGAATATTATAGCCAATTTACCTGGGAAGAAGTTATGAAAAAGGAGGGAATTTAATGCCAGAATTAACACCTAATCTTAATTTAAAAAAACCAAATTGGGATACTGAGGTAGCAGATATAAGAGTATTTAATGATAACATGGATATTCTTGATGAAGAGTTGATAAAAAAAGCAACTAAGACAGAATTAGGAAGAATAAAAATAGGAGAAACTATTTCTATTGATGAAAATGGTGTAATTAATATAAATCCTAAAATAACTACTCCTCAAGAAATGACAGCTTTAGTGGAAAAGTATAAGGTTAAGGAGGAGTGATATCTTGAAAGAAATGATTGTATATTGGGATATACTTAGAATTGCAAATTTTTCTCCCATATTTTTCCTCCAAGGCGACTACGGAATAGGAAATATAAAAATAGTTTTAAAAAATTTAAAAGATTTTCAAGGTAATATTAGAGCTGTATTTTGCAGTTCTAATAATCCTACTGAGCCTTATGTAGTTGAGAAGGAAATAGATAGTACAATAACTACTAATATAGATATTGCTATTCCTAATGAAATATTACAGGGATTTGGAAAAGTATTTTGTAGATTAGTATTAAGAAATTCTGATAGAGGAAAGATAGTAGGTAGTATTCAAGAAGTATATTTCCATGTTGTTGAAAAAAAAGATTGGGAATTTCTAGAGCCTTTATTACCTAGTGATGAAAAAGAATATGTAAAAGATATAGTAGATGAGTTATATGAGATTTTAAAAAATTCTAAAAATGAATTAAAAGAGTATGCGGACCAACTTAAAGATGATATGCAAAAGGATATCATTACTTTAGAAGAAGCACAAGCAATAATAAATAAGTATAAAAAATAGGAGTGATGAAATATGGAAAAATTAGTAAATATGCTAGCAAATGGAAAGAAAATAATAGATGAAGTAGCTTATGACCTTTTAGCTAAAGAGATTATAGCATTAATAAAAACAAAAGCAGAATCTTCACATACACATAGTGCTGACCAAGTAACAGAGACAGATAGCAAAAAGTTTGTAAGTCCTCAAGAGAAAAAAACTTGGGGTGATAAAGTATCACAAGAACAATTAACGGCAGCAATAAATACCTTTGCTAGTGGGCTAGCTTGGAAGGGAGTATATGAAACTTTGGAAGCTTTAAAATCTGCTATTCCAGCTCCAAAAGAAGGATACTATGTAATAGTAACTCAAGAACCAACTTATAAAAATAAGAATACTATGTTAATTTATGAAGCTGAAGAAGTTAATGATTGGCAAGCATTAGGAGATTTATTTTTACCTGGAAACGCTACTCAAAGTTCAGATGGTTTAATGAGTAAGGAAGACAAGAAAAAATTAGATGGTATCCAAGCTGGAGCTAATAATTATACTCATCCATCTAGTCATCCAGCTTCTATGATAACTGAGGATACAAGTCATAGATTTGTAACAGATGCAGAAAAAACTAAATGGAATAAAGCAGCTACTGATAGTGCCTCAGCTTTACAACAAGCTGGAACAGCTAGTCAAACAGCTAATACAGCTAAAAGTACAGCTGAGAGTGCTTTATCAAAAGCAACAACAGTAGAAACAGCCTTAAATAATACAATGACGGAAGAAGAAGCTCAAGCCATTATTGATAAATATAAAGGAGCTGGAGCTTAAGGAGTTGATAATATGAGTTTAAAAGAAAGAATAAACTTAGTTAAAGAACAACTTGGTATTAGTGAAGTATATACTCAAGCATTAGAAAAAGCTTTAAAGAAATTAGTAGACTATGAGAGCACTGAAGCTCTCGTAGCTGCTTTAATGGGATATTATAATGGAGAACTAAAGAAAAAAGCTAATACTTCTCATACACATGATTATGCTCCTAAAAGTCATACACATGATGATAGATACTTTACTGAAAGTGAAATTAATGAGAAATTTAAAAATTTCTGTCCATTTAAAGTGGGAGATATCTATTTAACTACTAATTCTACTAACCCATCTAGTATCTTTTTAGGTACCACTTGGCAGAAGATAGAAGGTCGTTTCTTACTTGGTACTTCAGGTAGTGGAGCTAGTAAAGCCACTGGTGGTAGTAATGCTAAAACTATTACTCAAGCTAATCTCCCAGCTGTAAAAATCCAACTTGATAGTTTCTCTCTTTCAAGAGGTACTATGGAAATTACTGGAGATTTTTATACATCAAATTATATAAAATATGCTGGAAGTGGAGCATTTTATACAAAGCAAACTGGATTAGGTGGACACGGTGGAGATAGTGGTTCTGGATATAAAATTGGCTTTCAAGCCTCACGTTCTTGGACAGGAACTACTAATACAGCTCAACCTCAAACAGTGAATTTAGGTAATGGACAAGCCTTGGATATCACACCAGCTTATTATACAGTTCACATGTGGCTAAGACTAACTTAGTCTTTTCCATATATTGACTACCAAGTAAGGTGGCATAATAGAGAAAGCTGTTCCACTTCCTGTTGCTCCTATTGAAGTTACTGGAGATGCACTTCCTGTTGTTTCTCCTCCAGCACTTTCTGTTATTGCATTTTTAGTAGTCTCCCATCCTCCAGCTCCAGCTAAATTAGGACCATCAGCTTGTTCATTATTATATCCTTTTATTTTATGAGTATGAGCTGGCTGAGTATGAGTATGAGCAGCAGTAGTGGCACTATGTGTATGACTAGGTAAGTTAGCAATAGTTAGTTTAACAGTACTAGCTCCTCCAGTAATTCCTAATCCATAAGATGAACTACTACCCAGTAAAAACCTACCTTCTTGCTTAGCCCATGTAGTACCTAACCATAAAGTTGAGGGATTTTCATTACCTAGTGAAAGATATAGTGAATTTACTGGGAAAGGACAGAAATTTTTAAATTACAAGCTATGTTAGAGAGTTATGAGAAAAGAAAACTAAATAGTTATATATATATAATTAATAAGAAAGGAGTTTATAAATGTTATTTTATTTAGATAAAGAGTTAGCAAAACAAGGTATAGCAAAATGTATTGCTGTATCTGAAAAAGAAATAAGCCAAGAAGAGCTTGAAGAAAGAAAAGTATGCTTTAATATTCAAGAAATACTAATTTATGAAGGGATAGATATTCCTCATAAATTCAAATATAATGAAACCTTAAATAATATTGAAGAACTTATTGAGATAGAAGAAATAGCACCTAGAATGTTATCAGAAGAAATTCAAGAAGTAGAAAGTGATTTTGATGAAGAAGTTGAGGTAGACCCTGAAAAACAATATTTTTATCTTGATAAAGCTTATGCTGATAAGTTCCATAAATCTCAAGTAATAGCAGTGTTTCCAAAACCTTTAAAAAATCCTAATCAATATTTTCAAAAAGAGGTATATAGTCATTTTGGAAAAGATATCCCTTTCTATATCTCAATAGATGAGGGAAATATAATTAGAGAAGCAACAGAGTATGAAAAATACCAAAGAGGACAAAGAAAACTCTCTGAAAATGAAGTAATATTCAAAGAAAATATCATTATACTAGAACCAGGACAATATATAGATGAAGAAAAGCAAGAACTTATTACAGTTCCTTGTCCTCCTAAATATCTTGTTAATGACTGGGATAAGGAAAATCATATTTGGATAGACTTAACTACTGATTATGATAGAGTTCAAGCTCAATATAGAGAGTATGAAGGAATGGATACTCCATCAACCATTAAAGAAATGGAATTACAAGACCCAGCTCTTTCAGAAGAGTATGTAACTATGATGATAGAGCTTAGAACTTTGATGTACTCATTACAAGAACAAAAACAAGTAAGAGCTAGAACTATAGCTTTAGTTGAAAAAGAAATAGATATACCACATGCAAGTAAAGCATTAGAAACTTTTAAAAATAAATTTAATTCAAAATAAAAAAAGGAGTGATTTATTATGTTAACAAAAGAAGAAATAAAAGTATTAAGAGGAATTGTAGAAAGAGAAGAAGGAATACAAGGTTTAAGAGAGCAATATGAAGAATATAAAAAACTAGATACTCCAAGAGGAAAAGATAAGATGGAAGATGCTCATGTTTTAGATGATTACAATGAATTTATGGACAATGCTGAAAAAGTATTATTCCCTGAAGAGCAAAAAGAAGAAGTTTTAAAAGTAGCTGCTTTAGAAGAAGTTGGGGAAGAGGAAATAGTTATTCCTAAGCCATCTGATGCCTTAGAAAAATTTAAAAATAGATTCAATAAATTTTTCTAATATCCTAGTCATACTTTAATACCTCTTTTACTTTTGATGTGCCTTAAAAACGATTTTGCGAGGTCGTTTTTTATAAGTTATCAAGTATAACTTATAAAATTACCTAAAATAATATTTTTGTCAGTTATATCTGATAAAAAAGGAGGAATATGATGAAAATAAAAGATATAATTCCTAAAATTAATCCTATCTCTGCTATGCAAGCAATAGCATTAAATGAGGTAGGAGATAATCCAAGAGCTCCATATCGCTTTTCTTATGCTGGAGGAAAGAGTGGTTACAGCTTTGGAAGAAGTCAATTTGATGTAACAGGTAATCCTGCTGCTAGAAATTTCTTAAAAGGAATAGGATTTAGTGATAAGGATATTGAAAGATTACTATCACTAGACCCATCTATAGATGATTTAACAATTAAGCTCCAGGAACACAAAAAAGAAATAGATGATTTAGATTTATCTCATATAAAGAGTAGTATAGAATATCTATCTACTCTCATTCTAGATATTGAAGTACAAGATAGTGAAACATTTATTCATCTACTGGATTACCATAATCAATTATTTTTAAGTTACAATGGCCAGATGCACAAATGGCTTAAAGAAAAAGGAGAGGTAATAACTCCAGAAATGATATTAAAATTTAAACTTAATCAAAAATGGGGACAAATAAATCCCCAAGATGTCAAAAGAAGATACAATAACATTAAAAGTTATTGGAATAAATAAAATAAGGAGGGATTATTTGTGAAAAATAAAAAAATTTAAGTGCTGTAAACATTGAGTTTATCTTGATAAAAAAATTGACAAATAAGGAGAAAATATATGTATAAATTTAGTAAAAGAAGTTTAAATAACTTAGAGGGATTACACCCAAAATTACAAGAATTTGCTACAGAATTAATAAAAGTAACTCCATATGATATCAGTATAACCTGTGGAGTTAGAACAGCAGAAGAGCAGAATAAAATATATCAACAAGGAAGAACTATACCAGGAAAAATTGTAACTAAATGTGATGGTTATAAAATAAAATCTAAACATCAAGTAAAAGCTGATGGATTAGGATATGCTTTTGATATAGCTGTAATTATTGATAATAAAAGTAATTGGAATAAAAAAGTATTTAAAGATGTAGCAGATTCAGCTAGAGAATTAATGAAAAAATATAATATCGAGTGGGGAGGAGATTGGAAAAACTTTAGTGATTATCCTCATTTTCAATATAAAAATTCGTAAGCTTGCGAAAAAGGAGATTAAATGATAAATACTTTGGTTAGTCTAGGAAGTAAATTATTAGATATTATTTTTAAAAGAAGCAAGGATGCAGAAAAACAACAAGATATTGAAATAAAAAAAATAGATGTATTTTCTAAAACATTAGCTTTTATTTTCATAGGAGTATTTTTAATGTGTGTATTAGCATCTCTATTTCCATCCTTAGCTATTACACCTTATTGGTTTAATGTTTTTGACAAATTTATAAATTATTTATTTACAAACTAAAGGAGTGAGTATGGGAGAATTTATTAGAGCAACAGGAGAAACACTATGGGAAATACTTGGGAATTTCATATTACTTATAGTTGATGTCATAAAAATACTTGGAAATGGGATAACAATAGGATTAGGAAGTCTAGTAGCCTTTATTTTTCTTGTTACAGGTGGGCAAGATGATGCCATGAATGTTTTATTAATACTAATGACTGTGGATTACTTATCTGGAGTTATAAAAGCTTTTATTACTTGTACAGCAAATTCTAAAGCTGGGATAATAGGTATTTTAAAAAAAGTTATGATTATCCTGATTATAGTGTTAGCCTATCAATTAGATATTCTTTTTGATGGTAAACTAGCTATTAAAACTCTAGCTGTAGGAGTATTTATTTCAAATGAAGGATTAAGTATTTTAGAAAATGCTTCTATTTGTGGGATTCCAATTCCTGAAAAATTAAAAAAAGTTCTTACTCAATATCAAGAGTATAAGAAAAAATAACATAAAAACCCCTAGTTAAATTACTAGAGGTAAATTTTTAAAACATTGTCATTTTATTGTCAGAGCCTTTTTTTAATCTAAACTAACTCAATAAAATCAATACTTAGATTAAAAATCAGCGATTATTCCCATTCTATTGTTGCAGGTGGCTTAGAAGAGATATCGTAAGTTAATCTGTTAATTCCTTTAACTTCATTTAAAATTCTATTAGATACTCTTTCTAAGAAATCAAATGGTAAATGAGACCAAGTAGCAGTCATAAAATCTATTGTATTAGCAGATCTTAAAACAGCTGTATACTCATAAGTTCTCTCGTCTCCCATTACTCCTACTGATTTTACTGGTAATAGCACTACGAAAGCTTGGCTTACTTTATTATATAAATCAGCTTTTCTTAATTCTTCAATAAATATATCATCAGCTTCTCTTAAAATATCAGCTTTTTCTTTGCTAACTTCTCCTAAGATTCTAATTCCAAGTCCAGGTCCTGGGAATGGATGTCTATCAACCATATGATCAGGAATTCCCAACTCTCTTCCAACTTTCCTTACTTCATCTTTGAAAAGTTCTCTTAATGGCTCAAGAAGTTTAAATTTCATATCTTCAGGAAGTCCACCTACATTATGATGTGACTTAATTGTCATAGAAGGTCCTTTTACAGACATAGATTCAATAACATCCGGATAAATAGTTCCTTGAGCTAGAAATTCTACATCAGTAAGTTTTGCTGCTTCTTCATCAAACACTTCAATAAACTCTTTTCCTATTATTTTTCTTTTAGATTCTGGATCAGATACCCCTGCTAATTTAGAAAGGAATCTCTCTTCTGCATCTACACATTTTATATTCATATGGAAGTTTTCTCCATATACTTCCATTACTTTTTTAGCTTCATCTTTTCTTAAAAGTCCAGTATCAACAAAGATACAAGTTAGTTGATCTCCTATAGCTTTATGAATTAAAGTGGCAGCTACTGATGAGTCAACTCCTCCAGAAAGTCCTAATAATACTTTCTTATCTCCTACTGTCTCTCTAATATTTTTTATAGTTTCTTCTATGTAGTTACCCATAGACCAGTTTTGTTCACAACCAGCTACATTAAATACAAAGTTTCTAAGGATTTGAGTTCCATACTCTGAATGAGTAACTTCAGCATGGAATTGGATACAATAAGTATTGATATCCTTGTTGTAAGTAGCCGCTACACATGAATCTGTATGTCCGATTTGAACAAATCCAGGTGCCATTTTTGTTACATGGTCATTATGACTCATCCAAACTTTAGAGTTATTTGGTACATTTTGGAATAATGGACTGTTTACATCATCAATTATTAACTCAGCTTTACCAAACTCTTGTTTATCCGCTCTAGCTACCTCTCCTCCCATTAAGTGAGTAGTGATTTGCATTCCATAGCAAATACCTAATACTGGAATCCCCTGTTGATATAATTCTTTACTTATTGTTGGAGCTCCTTCTAAATATACAGAAGCAGGTCCTCCTGATAAGATAATTCCCTTAGGCTTTCTAGCAAGTATTTTGTCTAAAGGCTCGAAATAAGGAACAACTTCAGCATAAACACCCATTTCTCTGACTCTTCTAGCAATCAATTGATTGTATTGAGAACCAAAGTCTAGTATAATAATACTATTTTCTTTCATTTTAACCTCCATATTTAAAATAAACGGGCTGATACCCTGTTGAAAACTTTAAAATTTTAATTTTTATATTTATAAATTTTATCATAAATTCAAAAATGTGTCAAAAGAAATATTTTTTTAAAAATTTTGCTACACCATTGTTATCATTAGTGTCAGTTACATAGTTTACTTGTCTTTTCAATTCTATATCAGAGTTTCCCATAGCTACACCATATTTTACTGTAGTCAACATCTCTAAATCATTATTGGCATCTCCAAAAGCTACACACTCTTCTGTTGAGATTCCATATGATTTTAATACTTTTTCTAAAACTAATCCTTTATTTACATTTTTATTTAAGACTTCAAATAAAAAAGATTGAGATTTAGCAGTATAAACATCATTTCCTAAAACATCTTTTATCTCATCACAAAACTCATTAAACTCTTTTGAGTTTTCCATATTTTGTATTGTTATTTTAGTCATAGAATAATCATCAAAACTATCAAAAGATTTTTTCACAGGAGTAAGACCTGTATGATTAGCATAGTGTCTAGTTTCATCATTATCTAACTCTTCAACAAACCATTTATTATTTTGGTATAAATTAACATGAAAACCCTTCTCTTTTGCCATCTTTATAATTTTTTTTGAATATTTCTCTTCTAGTGGCAAATTAAAAATAAGTTCATCATTTTTATAATTTACAACCTTTGCTCCATTATAAGCAATTATAGAACTATCTATTCCCAATTCTTGTGCAAAAGGTTTTGCTGAGATATATGTTCTTCCTGTAACAATAAATATTTTTACTCCTTTATTTTCTAAGTATTTCAAGACCTCTTTATTTATATCAGATATTTTTTTATCAGATGTAAGGAGTGTTCCATCTAAATCAAGGGCTATAGCTTTAATTTTCATAGTTTTTCTCCTTTATCCCTAACTTATTTTTACACTACAATTATACCATAATATATAAAAAAGGAAAAGATACTAATCCTTATTTAGCTCTTTTCCTTCTTTACTTTAAATTAACATTCTATTTCCAAGAATTCATTCTTTCAGCTAGCTTTACTTTTTCTTCTTCTAGCTCTCTCATAAATCCTTCTAATATCTCTTTTGTACTCATAGGTTCATTAACCATTGCTGCTACTTGTCCTGCCATAACACTTCCATTTTCAACATCTCCATCTACAACAGCAAGTCTTAATCTACCTGTTCCTAATTTTTCTATCTCTTCTTTAGGAGTTCCTACTTTTTCCATCTCTAATATTTGTTTAGCAAATTTATTTTCAATAACTCTTACAGGATGTCCAGTATAGTTTCCTGTTGAAACAGTTGATCTATCCTTAGCTTTTAAGATTACTTTTTTATAGTTTTCATGTACTGTACATTCATTAGCTACTAAGAATTTTGTCCCTACTTGGATTCCCTCTGCTCCTAGTGAAAGTGCAGCTAAAAATTGTTTTCCACCAGCTATACCACCAGCTGCTATTACTGGAATGTTTACAGCTTCTACTACTTGAGGCACTAATGACATAGTAGTTAGAGTTCCTATGTGTCCTCCTCCTTCCATTCCTTCAGCTATTACTGCATCTGCTCCTATTTTCTCCATTCTTTTAGCAAGTGCTACTGAAGCAACTACTGGAATTACTTTTATTCCTGCTGCTTTTAATCTCTCCATATAAGGCCCTGGATTTCCTGCACCTGTTGTTACTACTGGTACTCCCTCTTCTATACATACCTCTATTTGCTTTTCAACATCAGCCATCATAAGCATTAAGTTTACACCAAATGGATTAGAAGTAATAGATTTTACTTTTCTTATCTCTTCTCTCAAAATATCTACTGGCATACCTCCACCAGCAATTATTCCTAATCCTCCATCTTTAGATACATGCCCTGCTAAATTTCCATTAGCTATCCAAGCCATAGCTCCTTGAAATATTGGGTATTTTATTCCCAGTAGTTTACAGATTTTGTTATTTTCCATAAATCCTCCTAATTACTCTCTTATTCTTTAAATACTTTTTTAAATCTATTGAATATTTCATGTACAGAAAGAATTTCATTAATTTTCCATGCATCCTTTCCTGCAAAGAAAATTCCACCTTCATAATCTCCATTATGACCCCTTACTAATCTTTCATTTACACAAAATTTATATGTACATTTTTTTAAACATTTTACACAATGTGTTGGTTTATCTGGATTATCGTCTAATATTTTTTGAACAAAAGGACTGATGATGGCATTAGCTGGTAATCCAGCAGAACTCATCATCTCCACTATATCTCCCTCTTTGGCATTCACATACATATTTTTAAAGAAATCGTCTACCTCACACTCTTCTGATGCTACAAATCTACTTCCCATTTGTACACCATCTACTCCAAGTGAAAGCATTCTTTCTGCATCTTCTGGAGTAATTACTCCTCCAGCTCCAAATACAGGTATATCTATATTTTTAGTAATCTCTTCCATTATATCCCAAGAATCTAAATTTGTTCCTAAGTGTCCTCCTGCATTTCCACCCTCTACAACTATTGCATCTGCTCCAAGTTTTTGAGAGATTTTTGCAAGCTTTAATGTAGATACAATTGGAATTACTTTTACTCCTGTTCCTTTTACTACTTCAAATATATCTCTTGAAAATCCAGCTCCAAATATAATTATATCTATTCCAGCTTCTATTGAAGCTTTTACTAAATCCATGAAATTAGTAACAGCAAACATTATATTTACTGCTAAAGCTCCACCTTCATTAGTAATCATATCTCTTGCTTTTTTTATTTCTGCTTTTAATTCATCAGTAGATAAAGTTGTTCCTGCTATTACTCCTACTCCACCTTCATTGGCTACAGCTGCAGCTAATTTTGCCATAGAAACTCTAATAGCCATTCCACCTTGAATTATTGGTACTTTTATCTCTAAATCTCCTATTTTTACCATGTTATAATTTACCTCCTAAATGAAATCTAGATAAATTATAACATGTGTAAGCTTATTAGTAAAGAGTTAAATTACACATGTTTTTTAAATTCTTTTTACTCTCTTATTTTTTCTATTTTTTAAAAACTCTTCAAGATTCTCTATTGAATAATTTATAATTTTTTCAACAGGATAATCTACCTCAGAAATTAATTTTTCAGCTTCTTGGAATTCTCCTATATCATAAGAAATATGTGAATCTGTTCCTAAAGCTACTAAGGCATTATGTTTTTTACAAAACTCTAATATTTTTTTACAATTTTCCCTTGAACCTTTTCTAGAACCTTTTAATGATGAATTATTTATCTCAATAGCTACTCCAGCTTTTACTGCTTCCATTACTACTAATTCATATTCCAATGGAAATTGTGGATTCCCTAAATGTACCATAATATCTACTTTTTGACTTCTAATCATATTGATTACAGCCTCTGTATTTTTTAAGCTATATCCTGGCTCTCCATAGGCTTCAATAGTATGAAGTCCACATAAAATTATATCCATAATATCATATATTCTTTGATTTATATCAAAATTTCCATTTTCATCTATTATATTTGTTTCTACGCCCTTTAAAACTCTTAAGTCTCCTACATACTCAGGAATAACTCTCATGTTTACCAAACTCCACCAATGAGGAGAATCTTGTAATGCTGGTCCATGATTTGTTATAGCTATTACTTTCATATTTTTTTCAGTAGCACTTCTTATATTTTCTTCCAAAGTACTATATGCATGAGGATTAACACTAGTATGTATATGTAAATCAATAGGGTATCTCATCTTTCCCTCCCTTCTCAACTTTTAGTTTTTTAAAATACTATTTTTCTAACAATCTATATTATATCATAACTCTTAAAATAGTTCAAAATAATTACAGTTGTTTTTATTTATTTTTTATATACTTCAATATAATTAAAAAATATAGGAGGCTGTTACAAAATTTAAATTGTACCATCCCCCATATTTTTAAATAAATAAAGCTATTAAAACTAAAATTCCTAAGATTATTCTATATACTCCAAAAAATACAAAATCTTTTTTCTTTATATAACTCATAAACCATTTTATAACTAAGTATGCTACTAAAAAAGAAACTATTGTTCCTACTCCTATAAGTCGCCATTCCTGTGTTGAATAATTCATACCATTTTTTATAAGTTTTAAAAGTGTAGCTCCAAACATTGTAGGTATAGCCAAGAAAAAAGAAAACTCTGTAGCTACTCCTCTAGAAAGTCCTAAAAGTAAACTTCCTATTATTGTAGAGCCTGATCTAGATGTTCCTGGTATCATTGCTAAACATTGAAAAAATCCTATTATAAAAGCTAATTTATAACTTAATTTTCCTAATGTATCTATTTTTCCAGCAGTTTTGTAATATTTTTCTATTAATATAAGAATTATTCCATAAAAGATCAATGTTGTTGCTACTACAAAAACATTATCCATAAAATATGCTGATATATAGTCATCTAATAATAATCCTATAATTGCAGCAGGCAAAACACCTATTATAACTTTTGTCCACAATCTAATTCTTGAAATAAACTGATTTTTTTCCTTTACAAAAGGAGTTAAATCCTTCCAAAAATATATAACAACTGCTAAAATAGCTCCAAGTTGAACAATTATTAGGAAACTTTCCATAAAATTTTTAGAGAGATTTCCATTTCCTATAAACTTCTCTACTAAAATCATATGACCAGTACTACTTACAGGAAGAAACTCCGTCATTCCCTCTACAATTCCAAGTATTACAACTATTAAAAAAGGATTCATCTACCTACCACCTTATAAGTACGAGTCTTCTTTAGCTAAATAGTTTTGAACATAATCTTTTACTCCCTCTTCTAATGAAGTAAACTTCTTAGTGTATCCAGTTCTCTTTAATTTTTCCATTGAAGCTTGTGTAAAATATTGATATCTTCCTCTTAAATCTTCAGGCATAGGAATAAATTCCACTACATCTTCCACTTTTAATTCTGGATTATTAGAAGCAGCTCTCATAGTTGCCATAGATAAATCTAAGAAACTTCTCGCTTCTCCTGTTCCTATATTATATACTCCAGATTCTACTTTTTCAGTTAATAAGAAATACATTACATCTACTACATCTTTTAAATAGACAAAATCTCTAAGTTGTTCTCCATCTTTAAATCCCTCTTTATGAGATTTAAAAAGTTTTACTCCACCATTATCTCTATACTGATTAAATGTGTGGAATACCATAGAAGCCATTCTTCCTTTATGGTACTCTTGCGGTCCATATACGTTGAAGAACTTAAGTCCACACCATTGTTTTGGAGCTATACTTTGTTTAAAAGCCCAGTCATCAAATATTTTTTTAGAGTATCCATATTTATTTAATGGTTGTAATTTTTTTAGTTCCTCTGGAGTTACATCATCATTATATCCTAGCTCTCCAGCTCCATAAGTAGCTGCTGATGAAGCATATACATATGGTATTTGTCTAGCAGCACAAAAATCCCATAACTTTTTACTATATCCATAGTTATTCTCCATTAAGAAATCTCCATCTCTTTCGGTAGTGGCGGAACAAGCTCCCATATGAACTACTCCAGTTATTTTTCCAGCATTTGCTGGATTAGCTAGCCAATTAAATAACTCATCTCTATCTACCCAATCAGCATAATCTCTCTTTCTAAGATTTAACCATTTTTCCTCTGTTCTTAGTTTATCTACAACAATAATGTCATTTCTTCCCATCTCATTAAGTTTCCATACCATTGCACTTCCTATCATTCCAGCTGCACCAGTTACTATTATCATAATTATCCTCCTCTATCTTTTTAAATATTTTTTAATTTTTTCAAACTGAGAGTACTCCAATCCTGCATCTCCTAAATCTACTCCCTCTCTATTTTCACCATGAAAATCAGAACCACCAGTTATTAGTAAACCATATTTTTTAGCAAGTCTTTTATATTTTTGCTTTTCTAATTTTGTAAATGAACTATACTGAGTTTCAAGGGCATCTAATCCACACTCTTTCAATCTTACAATGAGATTATTCAATACTTCATCATTTAAAGTAATTAATTTAGGATGTGCTAGGGATACAAAACCACCATTTTCTTTTATCATTCTTACAGCTCTTTCTGGTGGAAAATTCTCTTTAGGAACATAAGTTAGACCACCATTTCCTAAATATTTGCTAAAGGCTTCATTTTTACTGCTAACTATACCTTTTTCTAAAAGATAATTAGCAAAGTGTAATCGACTTATAATTTTACCAGGAGCAAAAGTTTTAAGTTCCTCTATATCTATTATTATACCAATTTTTTCAAATTTTTCTATAATTTTTCTATTTCTTTTATCTCTAGCCTTTTCCAATTCATCTAACTCTGACAAAAAATTTTTATCATCTAAGTTTAAAAAATATCCCAATATATGTATCTCTAAATTATCTTCATTACAAGATATCTCTATACCTTTTATAAACTCCATTCCATATTTATCAGCTATCTCTTTTCCTTTCTCCACTCCAGATACAGTATCATGGTCTGTTATTGCTAAAGCTATTACATTATTTTTTATTGCTCTAACTATAATCTCCTCTGGAGTATAAGTTCCATCTGACTCTATAGTATGAATATGCATATCTACTTCCATAAAATTCTCCTTTAAATAGTTAAAGGAGAGAAAAAATTTCTCCTCTCCCCCTTAACTTTTTTATCTTAATTAATCATCCCATTTATCTAAAGTAGAAAAATATTCTGGATATGCTATATATAATGCTTTAGCATTTACATTATTTTGCTCTAATGAAGTTGTATTTTCCTTAGCATCTATATTTGTAATTTTTATAACTCTATCTGATATCTCTCTATTGTACCAAGCTCTTTCATCATAGAACTCATTTCTCTTTATAAATTTATTTAAAATCTTTCTTAATTTTTTAGTATCTTTTTCTGATAAGTCATTTTGTTGAGAAAAAGCTACTATTTGCTCCCACTCTTCTTGAGTTGCTACTACATTTTTTATATGGTTAGATGGATTTTCCATTTTTACAAATGATTCTCTTACCATTCTATCAACAAGTCCTTTAGGATTTTTTAGATTTTCATCAGCTAAATAAAACTTTCTCGGTAATTTTTTATTGTATTTATTTACTAAGTCTAAGAAATCACTATACTCTTCATCTGTAATAGTTGTTGCATCTTTTTTCTCTAATGAAGTTAAGAAATTGAAGTCTTTTTCACTCATCTTTCCAGTTTTTCTTAAATAGATAATTGGATTTTCATTTCCATACCAATCCTCTATCAAAGATTCTCCCTCTACAACTTGTATTATTGTTTTGTCCCACTCTTTTGCTGACTCCTTAGTAATAGAGTATTTTTTTTCTAATGAAGCTCCTTTCTCCAACGAACTACATGAAGCAAGTAAAGCCACTACAAAAAGTCCTGCTACTATTTTTTTCATTATTAGCCTCCTTATACTCTTCCACAACAATTTTTATATTTTTTTCCACTTCCACAAGGACAAGGAGAATCTGGTGTTAATTCTCCTTCTTCTACTTCCACACCATTTTCATCTTCAGAAGTATACTCTACACTCTCATTTTCATCTTTCATATTTACCTCTTCCTCTTCATGATTTTTTATTATTACTTTAAATAAGAAAGAAGTAGCTTGCTCTTTTATAGTTTCTACCATTTGCTCATAAAGTTCTCCTGATACTAACTTATATTCTACAACTGGATTTTTTTGACCATAAGCTCTTAAGTAAATTCCCTCTTTTAATCCATCTAAAGCTTTTAAGTGTTCTCTCCATCTAGCATCAATTACTTCAAATAAAATGTATTTTTCAAGTCTTCTCATTAAATCTCTTCCAACTTTAGACTCTTTTTCATCATATTGAGCACAGATAGCATCAAAGATTTTTTTGCTATAATCTTCTATACTCATAGATTTATACTCTGTCATATCTTCTATAATATAACCATAGTTATCTCTTAAGTATTCAGCAAGACCTGACATATCCCAATCTTCTTTGTATTCTCCCACAAATCTCTTTGCTACCTGAGAGTAGATAACTTCATGTAACATCTTAATAATACTATCTTTTAAATCTTCCTTAGCCATTGCTTCATTTCTACTATCATAGATAGCAGTTCTTTGTTTATTCATTACATCATCATACTCTAATAGATTTTTTCTGATTCCAAAGTTTCTTGACTCTATCTTAGTTTGAGCATTTGCAATAGCTTTATTTATCATTGGATGAGTTATAGGTTCTCCCTCTGGAAGTCCTAATTTTTCCATTACAGTTTTTACTCTATCAGAACCAAATAGTCTCATTAAATCATCTTCTAAAGATAGGTAGAATTCTGATTCTCCTGGGTCTCCTTGTCTTCCTGCTCTTCCTCTTAATTGATTATCTATTCTTCTTGATTCATGTCTTTCAGTACCAAGTATAAAAAGTCCACCTATTGATTTTACCTTTTCTCCCTCTTCCTTACATTGAACCTCATATTTTTTCAATACTTCATCATAATTTTCAGCTTCTCTACTTCCTACCTCTGCCACAGCTAAGAACTCTGGATTTCCTCCTAACATAATATCCGTTCCTCTACCTGCCATGTTTGTAGCAATAGTTACAGCTCCAAATCTTCCAGCTTGAGCAACTATCTCAGCTTCTTTTGCATGGTATTTAGCATTTAATACATTATGTTTTATTCCCCTAGCTTTTAATAGCTCAGATAATTCCTCCGAACTTTTAATAGAAATAGTACCTACAAGCACAGGTTGACCTTTAGCATGTAACTCTTCTATTCTTTTTATAATAGCCTCTATCTTCTCTTTACGTGTCTTATAAACTAAGTCAGCATGGTCTATTCTTTGTACTGGTTTATTTGTTGGTATAACTACTATTTGCAATCCATAAGTATGTACAAATTCTGCTGCTTCTGTTTCAGCTGTACCAGTCATACCAGAAAGTTTATTATACATTCTAAAATAGTTTTGTAATGTTATAGTTGCAAGAGTTTGATTTTCTCCAGCTATGTGTACTCCCTCTTTAGCTTCTATCGCTTGGTGAAGTCCATCTGAATATCTTCTTCCTTCCATAGCTCTTCCAGTAAATTCATCTATGATTATTACTTGTCCCTCTCTTACAAGATAATCTCTATCTCTTTTAAATAACTCTTTAGCTTTTAAAGCTTGATTTAAATAGTGAGTTAACTCTACATTTTCTGGAGAATATAGATTTTCTAATTTTAAGAATTTTTCTACTTTAGCTATACCTTTTTCAGTTAAAACTATATTTTTTGCTTTTTCATCTACTTCATAATCTCCAAACTTTTCAGCTGGTAACTCTTTTTTTAATTTTACATCTTTTATTCCCTCTGTTTCATAACTTCTATTTAACATAGAAACTACTTGATAGAAGATTTGATACCATTTAGTAGAGTCTTCTGCTGCTCCAGAAATAATAAGTGGTGTTCTTGCTTCATCTATAAGAATAGAATCAACCTCGTCAACTATACAGTAGTTAAGTGGTCTTTGTACTTTTTCTTCTAAGCTTCCTACCATATTATCTCTTAAATAGTCAAATCCAAATTCAGAGTTAGTACCATATGTGATATCACAATTATAAGCAGCCTTTCTCTCCTCTCCGGAGATACCATTTAAAATAACTCCAGAAGTAAGTCCCAAGAAAGAGTATAATCTACCCATCATCTCTCTATCTCTAGCAGCAAGATAGTCATTTACTGTGATAACATGAACTCCCTTTCCTGCTAAAGCATTTAGGTACACTGGACAAGTAGCAACCAAAGTTTTTCCCTCTCCAGTTTTCATCTCTGTTATTTTTCCTTCATGAAGTACAATTCCTCCAATAAGTTGTACATCATAATGTCTCATACCAAGTACTCTTTTTGATGCCTCTCTTACAGTAGCAAATGCCTCTACCATAATATCATCTAAAGTTTCTCCTTGAGCTAATCTCTTCTTAAAAATTGCTGTTTTTTCTCTTAATTGTTCATCTGTTAATTTTTCGAAATCTGGCTCTAAAGAATTGATAGCAGCAACTATTTTTCTAATTCTTTTTACTTCTCTATCATTTTTAGTTCCAAAAATCTTTTTAAAAATATTTCCTATCATTGATGTTCCTCTCTTTAATTTTTTTAAATACACTTCTTCAGACTATATGCTACCATAAAATGAGTTATTAGTCAAATAAAGGTATATTTTTTAACTCTTTTTTCCACAGATTTTCATAAACTCCTCTTCTGTTATTATCTTTACAGTTCCTAACTCTTGAGCTTTCTTTAGCTTACTTCCTGCCTTTTCTCCCACTATTAAATAATCTAAATTTTTGCTTACAGCAGAAAGATTTTTCCCACCAAGTTTTTCTATCTCTTCTTTTATTTCATTTCTTGTGAAATTTTGTAATGTTCCTGTAAATAAAAATGTTTTTCCTGTGAATACTTTCTCTTCAGCTGGTAACTCCTCTTTTCTCTCTTGAATGAAAGTAAGTCCATGTGCTTTTAACCCCTCTATAAGCTTTTTCTTCTCTTCATCTCTAAAGAAATCAAAGATAGCTTGTGCCATCTTATCTCCTATTCCTTCTATCTCCATTAGTTCCTCTACACTCATACTCATAAGTTTATCAATATTCCCACTTGAATCAGCTAAAAGTTTTGCTGAAGTTTTACCTACAAAAGGTATTCCTAAAGCACATAAAACTTTTGAATACTCTCTTGTTTTACTATTTTCAATAGCTGTAAGAAGATTATCCACACTTTTTTTACCCATTTTTTCTAGTTTTTCTAATTCTTCTCTATGATTTTTTAACTCATATATATCTACAATATTTTTTATAAATCCAAGTCTTAACATATTTTCTACTATTTTACTACCAAAACCAGCTATATTCATAGCATCACGAGATACAAAATAGATCAATTCTCCCTCTATTTTTCCTGGACAACTTATATTTGGACACCTGATATCTACCTGTCCCTCTTCTCTTTCTACCTTTGTATTACATATTGGACAATGAGTAGGCTCTTTTATTATTATTTCATTTCCATCTCTTAACTCCTTTACAGCCTTTACTACTTGAGGTATTATCTCTGCAGCTTTTTCTATAAATACACTATCACCTATTCTGATATCTTTTCTCTCTATCTCTTGATAGTTATGTAAACTTGCTCTTTTTACTCTACTTCCTGATAACTCTACCTCTTCAAGCTCTGCTACTGGAGTAACTTTACCTGTTCTTCCCACTTGCCAAGTAACTCCTAATATCTTTGTTGTAACTTGTTTAGCTGGGAATTTAAAAGCTATTGCCCATCTAGGGCTTTTAGTAGTATTTCCTAACTTATCCCATAGCTCTATATTGTCCACTTTTATTACCATTCCATCTGTTTCATAATCTAAACTTTCTCTCTTTTCTCCCCAATACTCAATTCTAGATATAAGTTCAGAAGAGTTTTTCAATACCTCACATACTCCTGTTGTCTTTATTCCGAGTTTAGCAAGATATTCTATACTTTCACTATGAGTTTTCACTCCATAGTTTTGAGCATCTACTAAAAAATAAAAATAGGCATCCAATCCTCTTTCCTTTATAATACTTGAATCTAATTGTCTTAAAGTTCCAGCAGCAGCATTTCTTGGATTAGCAAAAACTTCTTCCCCATTTTCCATTCTTTTTTTATTTAACTCTTCAAACTTAGATAGAGGTAATACCACTTCTCCCCTTATCTCTATGCTTACTTTCTCTTTTAAAATTTTAGGGATAGATTCTATCTCCAAAATATTTTCTGTAACATCTTCTCCTACTGTTCCATCTCCTCTTGTTACGGCTCTTACAAGTTTTCCCTCTTCATATTGAATACTTAAGGATAAACCGTCTAATTTTAACTCTAAAGCATAGGCTAAGTTTTTCTCTTCTGGTAAAAGTTTTTTTACTCTCTCTATAAAATCAGATATATCTCCCTCATTATATGAGTTAGATAAACTTAACATAGGTTTTTTATGGGCTACCTTTTGAAACTTTGTTTCTTTAAGACTTGTAGCTCCTACTATTTCTGTAGGAGAGTTTTTTTCCTTATACTCTGGATATTTTTCTTCTAACTCCTTTAACTCAACTAACAACTTATCAAACTCTACATCAGATATTAAACTTTCATTATTTGTATAGTAGTAATCACTATATTTTTTTATCTTTTCTCTCAACTCTTTTATATATTTTTCCACAATATTTCTCCTCTCAATTAAACTTTACAATGTAATTATAATATAATTTCTTTAATTTTGTCTAAAGTTTTTTATAAATTTCCTATTCCTAAATTCTAAAAAAAATGGTATGATATGTAAGTAAATATATATTTTTTTAAGGAGGACTTATGAAACAAATTCTTGTTTTTGGACACAAAAATCCAGATACTGATTCTATATGTTCAGCTATATCTTTTGCTGAGTTAAAAAATGCTCAAGGTGTAAATGTTATCCCTTGTAGATTAGGAAATGTTAGTAAAGAAACTCAATTTGCTTTAAACCATTTTGGAGCAGAAGCACCTCTATTTATAGAGAATGTAAATGCTGATGAAAATGGAAAAAAAGAGGTTATCTTAGTTGACCATAACGAAAAAGCTCAAACAGCTGATGGAATTGAATCTGCTAAAATATTAGAAGTAGTAGACCACCACAAATTTGCTCTAACTACTGATGAGCCATTAAAAATAACTGCTGATACAGTTGGATGTACTTGTACTCTAATCTATAGACTATTTAAACAAGCTGGAATCACTCCATCTAAAAAAGCTGCTGGGCTTATGATGAGTGCTATCATATCTGATACATTATTATTTAAATCTCCTACTTGCACACCAGAAGATGTAGAAGCTGTAAAAGAGCTTTCTAAAATCTGTGGAGAGGAAAATTATGAAGATTATGGAATGAAGTTATTAATAGAAGGAACTTCATTATCTGATAAAACTCCAGAAGAGATTATTACAATAGATATGAAAGAGTTTGATATGAATGGTAAAAAAGTAGCAGTTGCTCAAGTTAATACTGTTGATGTTGCTGGACTTTTAAATACTCAAGCTGAATTAGAAGCTGCTATGAACTCTATGAGTGAAAAATCTAACTACGATTTATTTGTATTAGTAATAACTGATATTATAAAAGCTGGTTCTTATGTATTAACTGTTGGAACATGCCCAGAGTTAGTTGAGAAAGCTTTCAATGTAAAATTAGAAAATAAAACAGCTTGGTTAGAGGGAGTAGTTTCTAGAAAGAAACAAGTAGTTCCTTTCATGCTAACAGCTAGTCAAAACCAATAATCTTGACAATATATTTTTCTATTAAATAAAATTCTCCCCTAGTATTAACTAAATATTTCATATTAATACTTAAGGGAGAATTTTTATTTTATCTTATATTTTCAAAAAAGCTTTTTCTAAATCCAAAATAATATCTTCTACATTTTCTAATCCAACTGATAATCTAATCAATCCATCTGTTATTCCAGCCAATTCTCTTTCTTCTTTTGTATAAGGTGAATGTGTCATTGACGCTGGATGTTGTATTAATGTTTCTGCATCTCCTAATGAAACAGCTATTGTTATCATTTCTAAATTATTTAATAATTTTTTACCAGCTTCTAATCCTCCTTTTACCTCAAACGCTAATATTCCACCAAAAGCTTGCATTTGCTTCACCGCTACCTCATATCCTACATGAGTCTTTAATCCTGAATAATAAACTTTTTCTACTTTTTCATTTTGTTCTAAAAATTCTGCTACTTTCATAGCATTTTCACAATGCTTTTGCATTCTTATTTCGAAAGTTTTCAATCCTCTTATTATCAAAAATGCCTCATTTGGTCCCAATACCGCTCCTGTCATATCTTTTAAACCTACTGTTCTAATATCATTTATCATTTCTTGACTTCCAACTACAAATCCTGCTATAACATCCCCATGTCCATTTAAATATTTTGTTGCAGAGTGTACAACAATATCAGCGCCTAGTAAAAGGGGCTTTTGACAAAATGGTGTTGCAAAAGTATTATCTACAACTACTTTTATATTTGAATTTTTATTGTGTGATAGCTCTGATATTTTTTGTATATCTACTATTTTAAGATTTGGATTTGCAGGTGTTTCTAAATATATTACTTTTGTATTATCTTTTAATTTTATTTTTACTTCTTCTAAATCACTCATATCAACAAAATCAACTTCTACACCAAACTTAGTTAAACCATGACTTATATAAGCATAAGTACAACCATATAATGTTTTATCTGCAAGTACATGATCACCTGCCTTTAATAAAGTCCATAGAGTTGCTGAAATAGCTCCCATTCCGGAACTTGTAGCTAATGCTTTTTCTCCATTTTCTAATATCGCTACTTTTTCTTCTGCAACTGTTAAAGTAGGATTAGATAATCTACTATAAATATAACCTTCTTCTTCCCCTAAAAATCTTTTTGCTCCTTCTTCTACATTTTTAAATACAAAAGTTGAAGTCTGATAGATAGGCGTAGCTAATGCTCCATATTTATTTTTTATAACTCCTCCATGAATAGCTTTTGTTCCTATTCCTTTATTTTTTAAATCTTTCATATTACTTACCCTCTCTTAAAATAAATCTTTTCCTTCTTTGATAATTTCTCTATTTTTTATTAATCTTATTCCTATTTCTATAAGTTCTCTTTCTATAACTACTCTTTTTTCTATATTTTCTATTGCTGTTATTTCTAAAACTTTCGAGTCTCCTACAACCCTTCTTATAATTTCAAGCCCTGCCATTCCAATACTATCAGAAAGAATTGTATTCAGATACCAATTTTTAAATTTAGGATTTATATATATTGAATCCTTTACTAGTAAATCATATTTTTTTATAAATTTCTCTTTAAACATATCAAAAATATTTTTTATAGTATCTTTTAACCAATTTATAAATTCATCTTTATTTTCTGATAACATTAAGTGTTTTCTATTCACTAATGCAAAAAATAAATTTCCTATAACATTTCCAATATCATATCCCATAGGTCCATAAAAAGCAAACTCTGGATCTATTACCTTAATTCCTTTTTCATTTATGAAAATAGAACCTGAGTGTAAATCTCCATGTATTAATGCTTGAGCATTATTCATAAAATTATTTTTTAGTTTTCCTACTTCTAAATGTAAATCTAAGTCCGAATAAAGGTATTTTTCTACATATTCTTTATTTTCATCTATAATAATATTTCTATTTCTATCATTTGTATAAGGTTCTGTAAATACTAAACATTCAGATATATCACATAATTCCTTATTTATAAATCTTTGTACTCTTTCTTTTTTCTCTCCTCTATCTAAAACCAAGTCTGTTGTTGGTAATAATGTGTCGACTAAAAAACTACTTATCTCATTTGCAAAATTTGGAAATATTTTTCCTTTCATAAGTTCTAGTCTTAAATTTTTATATTCTGATATATCCTCCATAATTATTGCACACATTACGTCATCATAATGATAAATTTTAGGAATAGAGTTTGGAGAATATTGACTTTGAAGCTGTAATATTTCTGCTTCTATTCTATTTCTATTTAAATCTAAAGTTCTTCCAGAAGAACGTAAAAATTTATCTGCTTGTTTTAATACAACTGATTTTCCTGTTGTCATATTTTTTATTCTGAAAATATAATTTATATTTCCATCACCAATTTCGTCACATTCTAATTCATCTTCATTTCCAAATATTTTTAAAAATTTTATATACTCTTTTGCTGAAGTTGTATCTAATTTGAAATGTTCACTATAATTAGTCATATTTTCACCCCTAGTAATATTGCTCTACTTCATTTTCAAAATAATCTTTTAAATTATAAGGAGAATATACTCCTTGATCTGTTACTATTCCACTTATTAAATAGGGTGGAGTTATATCAAAAGATGGATAGTATCCTTCTACTCCAGATAAAGTATTTTTTACTCCATTACATTCTAATACATCTTTTGGATCTCTTTCTTCAATAATTATATTTTCTAATAATTTGTCTTGATCTGGTATTCCTGTCACAAAATAAGGAATTCCAAAATGCTTAGCTACTATTGCTATTTGTAAAGTTCCTATCTTATTTACAATATGTCCATCCATACATATAGAATCAGCTGCTGAAGTAAATACATCTATTTTTTTCTCTTTCATAGTCCAAGCAGGCATATTATCTGTAATTACAATCACTTTAAAACCTTGATCCTTTAATACACTTGCGGTTAATCGTGCTCCTTGTAGGTATGGCCTTGTTTCAGGACAATAAAATTCAATATCTTTATTTTGATTTTTTATTTCTCTTCCCATACACCCAACAATTGTTTCTCCAAAACATTGTGTCATTACTTTTCCTTTTTTAGGAAACATTTTTACTAAATTCTTAGCAACCTCTGACATTCTTCTATATCTTCTCTCTAAAGAATCTATTGTTCTATTAAAAATAGCCTCAATAGGACATTTATTTTCATCGATAGCTTTTACTCCTACTTCATAACAAGCCATAGTTATTAGTTTCATTCTATTAGCAGTTGTAGGTCTTGCATTTGCAATTTCTATAGCTGCCTGTTTTAAATATTCTTTTCTTTCATCATTCTGCATTCCTTTAGATTGATATGCAGCTAGAGCCATTCCCATTCCTACTGCTGTATATGGTCCTGCACTTTGAGTAACCATATCAGTAACAGCCTGTTTTACTTCTAAATATGTTTTGCATTCAACAAATTTTATCTCTCTCGGATAAATTCTTCTATCTAATATTTTTACTTTCCCATTTTCATACCATGCTATATTTTCATATCTTAGCATAAATGCTAATCCTTCATCCATTCTTTTCATTGACTTCACCTTAATATTTTTATTTTTACTTTTATTTTATTTTAGTGTATAATTATAATGTTATTCATTTGTTGATTTAAAGTTAGGAATACCTGTTATTATCGAAAAAATTCCCATAACTATCATTAACATTGAATACCAAGAATATGGGACTATTGATGCTGGAGATATTTGAGCCATTCCTGCTGCCATAAGTATTTGCCCTGCATATGGCATCAATCCTTGGAAAGCTGAAGAAAATAGATCTAAAAGACCGGCAACTCTTTTACGATCTACATTAAATTCATCTGCTATATCTCTAGCTAATGGTCCTGCTGTAATTATAGAAACAGTATTATTTGTTGTCGCTAAATCTAAAACACTTACTAAAGCTGCTATTCCAAATTCTGCTCCTTTTTTAGATTTTATTCTAGATGTTAAGTTTTCAAGAATAAAGTCTATTCCACCTAGATGTTTCATTAAAGCAACAACCCCACCTACAACCATAGCAATCATAGCCATATCTTCCATCCAACCTAATCCTCTTTGTAATATTCCAAATATTTCAAAGAATGTAAAACTACCATGAACTAATCCTATTACTAATCCTATTCCAATACCCAATCCTAAAACTATAAAAACATTTAATCCTATTAAAGAAAATACTATTATTGATAAATAAGGAATAATATTAATTAAACTATATTCATATACTTTTCCAACAACTCCTTGTCCTCCCATTATTGAAATAGCAATGAGATTTATTATTACAGCTGGTAATACTATTGCAAAGTTAACTTTAAATTTATCTTTCATCCCTACTTCTTGTGTTCTTGTAGCAGCTATTGTAGTATCTGATATAAAAGACATATTATCTCCAAACATTGCTCCACCTATTACAACTCCACAAACTAATGGTAAAGCTATTCCTGTTTCTCTTGCTATTCCCACTGCAACTGGTGTTAAGGCACTTACTGTTCCCATTGAAGTTCCCATTGAAAAACTTAAAGCACATCCAACTAAAAATAATCCTGGTAATAATAATTTAGCTGGTAAAACTGATAATCCAAAATTAACTGTTGAGCTAACAGCTCCCATTGCATCAGCAACTGAATAAAATGCTCCAGCTAATAAAAATATCAGCATCATTAAAATTAATGTAGAATCTCCGGCACCTTTACAAAACATCTCAATTTTTTCATCTAACGTTTTCTTTTCTCTACCTCTATTGAGGAATAATGCTACCCCCATTGTTATCATAAATGCTGTAAGTAGTGGCATTGTTCCAAAATTACCTGTTAAAATAGCTGCTCCTGCATACAATCCCAAAAATACAAATAGTGGAATTAATCCTTTTACACTCCCTTTTTTCTCCATTTTTCTAATCCTCCTTTATATTTATATGTTTAGTTAACCTTAAATTTCTTCATGTTCTTCACTCCTTTTTCCATATTCCTTAAATCTCTCAATCATATCTTCCATCTCTTTTTTAGGTAATATTTTAGGTTCTCCTACCACTTTTGAAATAAAATATAATTCACAGCAAAATTCAACATTTTCAGCAATATTATAAGCTTCAGCTAAATCTTTTCCTCCAGTTAACATTCCATGATTACTTAATAATATTGCTTTTGTTCCTTTCATCGCCTCATAAGCATTTTTTGCTAACTTTACTGTTCCATATGTTGCATACTCAGCACATGGAATTTCAGTTCCTGCTACCGCCAAAAGATAATGTACTGCTGGTAATCCTTGTCCAGTACAAGATAAACCACTAGCATATTTAGAATGTGTATGTACTATAGCTTTTAAATCTTTTCTATATTTATAGAAAATTCTATGCATATCACTTTCACTTGATGGTACTCTTTCTCCTTCAATAACTTTGCCAGTTTCTACATCTAATATTACTATATCTTCTGGATTTAATTTTAAATAGTCAATTCCACTAGGAGTAATTGCCATCAAATTTTTATCTGGTACAAAAATACTTATATTTCCTCCAGTTCCCTTTGTAAGAGAATCTTGTATCATTTTTTTCCCATAAATTATTATTTCTTTTCTTTCCTCTTCAAGTAACATTTTTTCCTCCTATCTTGCTAATTTTAATATATTTACAATATCTAATTTTGATAATTGTTTAAATCTTCCTAAAAATTGATTTCCACACAAAGCTTTTTCTGCCATCAATTCAAAATTTTTATCATCAACTCCAAAATCTTCTAATTTCACCTTTAATCCTAAATCTATAAAAAATTTTTCTAAATTTTCTATTCCATTATTAGAAATTTTTTCATCATCTTCCTCTTTTAATAAAAAAACATTTCTAGCAAATTTTGATAATATTTCTATATTTTCTTCTTTTACATACTTTAACCAAGCTGGAAAAATTATTGCCATTCCTGCTCCATGAGTTATATTGTATAAAGCGCTTATTTCATGTTCTATTCTATGAGAACTCCAATCTGCTATTCTTCCTGAAGAAATCATTCCATTATGAGCTATAGTAGCTGCCCACATTATTTGTTCACAATTATTATAATCATTTGGATTTTCTAAAATTTTCTTTCCATATTTTAAGACAATCCTCATAGTACTTTCAAGTAAAGCATCACTCAATTGCGTTCCTTTACTTTTAGAAAAGTATCTCTCCATAAGATGGGACATTATATCCGCAACTCCACAAGCCATTAAATGTTTAGGAATAGTATAGCAAACTTCTGGATTTAAAATTGAAAACTTAGGAAAATTGTATTCACTATCACACACACTCTTTAATTTTAACTCTTCATTACTTATTATGGAGCTTTCAGACATTTCTGATCCAGCTCTAGGAATCGTTAAAACTACCCCCACTCCTAAAGTTTTATTTGGTTCAGCTTTTCCATTAAAAAAATCCCAAACATCCCCTTCATATACTGTCCCTAAAGATATAGCTTTAGCTGAATCTATAACACTACCTCCTCCTACTGCTAGTATAAATCCTATTTTATTTTCTTTACAGATTTTTATTCCTTCATATACTAATGAAAGTTTTGGATTTGGTACTACTCCTCCTAATTCTATAAACTCTATTCCATATTTTCTTAAAGATTCAACTATTTTTTCATAAATACCTAATTTTTTTATAATTTCTCCATTTCCTTCATAATGCAACATTATTTTTTTACTATATTTTTCAACATAACTCCCTACTTTTTCATAGTACCCTCTTCCAAATAATATTTTTGTTGGATTAGTAAAAATAAAATTTTCCATTTTCCCTCCTAATTATCTATAATATTATCAATTTTCTATATGAGTATAAATTATTTCAACTTTATTTTCTTTTGCTTTTTTTTGCCATTCTTCTGATATCTTTTTATCAGTAATAACTACATCAATATTTTCCAGTTCTGATATCAAATGAGCTTCTAAATTATCAAATTTTGTTCTATCAGCAAGTAAAAATACTTTTAATGAATTTTTTATCATTATTTTTCTTATTTCTGCTTCTCTTTCACTATCATCTGTTATTCCAAAAACTTTATCTATAGCTGTACAGCTTATTAGTGCTTTTGTAGCCCTCAAGTCCTTCAATTGTTCAACCGCTTTGTTTCCAACAAAAGATTTTGTCCTTTTTCTTAAAACACCTCCTATACAAACAACATCAACCCATTTAGAATTTTCAAAAATTTCTACCACTTTTATTGAATTAGTTATAACTTTCAACTTCAATCCCTTTTTTTCTATTTCCTGTGCTACACATATAGCTGTTGTACTGCTATCTATCATAAGCGTTTCCCCATCTTCTATATGGTTTACACATTCTTGAGCTATCTCATGTTTTTCTTCTAAAAAAATTTGTTCTCTTATTTCTAGTGGAACTTGTTTATCATTATCAGATAATAAATACGCTCCTCCTCTTACTCTTTTTAAAATATTCTTCTTTTCTAATTTTTCTAAATCTCTTCTTATTGTCTCTTCTGAAACCTTAAATATTTTACTTAAATTACTTATGATTACACTGCCTTTTTCATTTAAAATTCTTTCTATTTCTTTTAATCTTCCTTCTGCTAACATCTTAACCACATCTTTCAACATTTTATCACATTTATCAACATTTACTAACATAAGAATACAACATTTTCTCACAATTGTCAATATTTTTTATTTATTATGATTTATTTTTTTTAAAAAAGTTTTTTTATTGTTTTTAATAATCTATTTTAAAACATATATATCTTAAAGAAATTTTATGTTATAATATTAACTATAAACTTTTATTAACGGATGTGATTAAAATATGAAGAGAAAAATTTTAATTATAGAAGATGAAAAACCTCTTGCTCAAGTTCTTGAAGATACTTTTTCACAAGAGGGATTTGAAATAATTAAAGCATTTGATGGTGAGAATGGTGTAGATAAATTTTATAATGAAAAACCTGATTTAATACTACTTGATATAAATCTACCTAAAAAATTAGGTTGGGAAGTATGCAAAGAGATACGTGAAACTTCTAATATCCCAATAATTATGATGACAGCTAGGGATTCTGACAGTGATGAATACAATGGTTTAAGTATTGGAGCTGATGATTATATTACTAAACCTTTTAACCTTAAAATTTTATTACTAAAAGTAAAAAAACTTTTAAAGTTAGATGATAATAATATCTACAAGTTTGAAAATTTTTCTTTTGATATAAAAAAGGGTGAGATTACTATCAATGGAGAAAATAGCGAGCTTACTAGAAGAGAGATACAATTTTTAGAATATATGATAAAAAATAAAGGAATCATATTTTCAAGAGATTACCTTTTAAACGAAATTTGGGGATTTGATTTTGAAGGAGATGATAGAGTAGTGGATACTCTAGTCAAAAGAATACGTAAAAAACTAGGAGATTATAGTTTCTTACTTAAAACAATAAGAGGAATGGGGTATAGTTTTGATGAAAATAAAAATTAATCTTTTTCAAAAAATATTTATTTTCTCTATATTTTTAATTATTTTCACTGTTACAGTAAGCTATCTTTTCAGTACTTTCTTAGCTGATTCTTTCTATATTGATAGAAAAAAAAGTGAGATATTAGAAATTGTAAATAACGCTAAAAAGCTTTCAATAGATGAATATATTTTTAAAGATTATGCTTCTGAACTAAAAAACAAAGAGGGTATTAATCTGTATATTCTCTCAGAAAATGACACTGATATCTATGATAAAGATGATACCTATTATAACTATGAAGATAAATACTTTACTCAACTTGAAGATGGATTTCATATAAAAAAATTACCTTTTTCTAATATAATGTTGCTTGTTTATAAAGAAGAACTCCCTAATGGAGAGCTACTTTTTGTTACAACCTCTCTATCTGTTATGAGTAGTCATAGACATGAGGTATATTCATTACATTTAATAACATTTTTTCTAACGATGATTTTAAGTATTTTTCTGTGCAGATTTTTTGCTAAAAAAATTACTAAAAATATTTTTGAGTTAAATAGAGTGGCTAAACAAATTACCAATTTAGATTTTTCTGAAGATGTAAATATTAATACTACTGACGAATTAAACGAGCTAGGAAAAAATATAAATATTATGTCTAAAAGTATTTCCTCCTCTATTGATAATCTAAACAGTTTTGTTTCTAATGCATCCCATGAATTAAAAACTCCAATCACAGTTATAAATACTCATGTACAAGCATTACTCAATGGAACTATTACTGATGAAAAAATAAAAAAAGATTACTATAGAGTCTTGCTAAAGGAAAGTAGAGAGATGACATCCTTAGTTAACGACTTACTTCTCATTTCTAAACTTTCATCTTTAAGAAAAAAAATTAGATAAAGAGGAGTGTAGCTTTTTAAATTTATTAAACGAAAGTATTGAAAAATTTGAATTTTTAGAGCTAAAAAAAGATATTGAATGGGATATCAAAATCAAGAATTTAAATATTTTTGTTAATAATAAACTTTTTAAAGTTGTTTTAGATAATCTTGTTAATAATGCTTTAAAATATTCCCCTGAGAATTCTATTATAAATATCTACCAAGAGGATAATAATATAATTTTTGAAAATCCTATGTACTTAACAGAAAAAGAAAATATTGATAACCTTTTTCAACCATTTTATAGAGGAACATCTGCTAATGAATTAAATATTGAAGGAAGTGGTTTAGGATTATCACTTATCAAAAGAATTTTAGATTTACATTCTATTAGCTATTCTATCAAAATAGAAAAAAAATATTTCAAATTCATTTTGACATATTGAGGACATAATTTCCCTCTATAATTTAATCAAAGAAAAGATAAAATTAGGAAGTGATATATATGAAAAAAATATTTATTGGAACATTAATGATTTTAGCTATTAGCTCAACTGGTTTTGCTAAAATGCATGATTTTCAAAATGAACCTACTCCACCTGTACCACCACATATGATGAAAATGAAAAATAATAACTATAGGGTAAATCCTGAACTTGAAAGAGCTAGAATATTAATCGAAGAAAAAAGACTTGAGGTTAGAAAAGAATTATTAAATGAAAAACCTGATTGGAATAAAATAGAAAAGTTAAATATCGAAATAGCTACACAAGAAGCTAAAAATAGAACTTGTACTATGAGAGAAAGATTTGAAGCTAGATTTAATACTCAAACATCTACTACTCCAATAAACAACTAATTTTTTATAGTAGAGAGTGAATACTCTCTACTTTTTATTTTGTATCTTACGTTTTAAATATGTTATAATATTTGTATATAAACAAACTTAAATTAAGGGGGGAAAATTATGACTAAAGAAGAAAGAAGAGAACTAATAAAAGTCGCTATGGGATATAGTAATGCCACTTTAAAACTAGAAAATGCTAATCTTGTAAATGTTTTCTCAGGAGAAATCTATTTAGCTAATATCTATATCTATAAAAAATATATTGCTGACATTGTAGAAGTTGAAAAAGATAGTTTTAAAAAAGCAGATAAAATTATTGATATTCAAGGAAAATATCTAGTACCTGGATTTATAGACTCACATCTACATATTGAAAGCAGCCATCTTACTCCATATCATTTTGCTGAAGCTATAATACCAAAAGGAACTACTACTATTATAGCTGATCCTCACGAAATTTGTAATGCATTAGGAGAAGAAGGGCTTAACTATATGCTTAAAGCTTCTGAAAATCTTCCAATGAATCAGTATTTCCTTGTGCCATCATGTATTCCATCTGTTATGAAACTTGAAAATACAGGTGCTGAATTTGATGCAGATTTAGTAGATAAACTTTTGGAAAAAGATAGAATCTTAGGACTTGGAGAAGTTATGGATTATATTGGAGTAATTCACAACGATAAAAGAATGGAAGATATAATTGATGTAGCTTATAGAAAAAATATGTTTTTACAAGGACACTCTCCAGAATTGCAAGGTAGTGAACTTTCTGCATATCTTTGTGGTGGTCCTTATACTTGTCATGAAACTAGAGATGGAGTCCATGCTATTGATAAAATAAGAAAAGGTATGACCGTAGATGCTAGAGAAAGTTCTATCTCAAAAAATATAGCATCTATCATTGAAAATATAAAAAGTTTTAAATCTCCTAGAAATCTAACTCTTTGTACCGATGATAGAGAACCTAAAGATATTTTAGAAAAGGGACATATTAATGACTGTGTAAGAGTTGCTATAAAAGCTGGTTTAGAACCAATTGAAGCAATTAGAGCTGTAACTCTTAATACTGCCCAAATATATAGATTAGATAAACGTGGTGCTATTGCTCCTAGCTATTTTGCTGATATGTTAGTAATTGATAACCTAAAAGATATTAATGTTGAAAAGGTATTTTTTGAAGGAGAGCTTGTAGCAGAAAATAATAAACTACTTGTTCAAATTAATAAACCTCATATAGATTTAGAAAATAAAAATACTATCAATATAGATGAACTAAAAGTTGAAGATTTTATGATAAAAGCTCCTATTGAAAATGGAAAATTAGAAATAGTAGGAATGGAATATATTAATAAAATTTCAAGTGTTACTAGAAAGAAAACTTTTACTGTAAATGTAAAAGATGGCTATGTAGATTTAGAAGGAGACGAACTTAACTTTGCAATCTCTATCAATAGATATGGTAAGAAAACAAAAGCTATTGCTGTAGTAGAAAATTTCTATGTAAATAGAGGAGCTATTGCAACTACTTATTCTCATGACTCACATAACTTAACTATTATCTATAAAAAACCTATTGATGCCTTAGTTGCTGCTCAAAGAGTAAAAAATATAGCTGGTGGTATTGTAGTTGTTGAAAATGAAAAAGTTGTTAAAGAACTACCTTTCCCTATAGGTGGAATGTTATCTAAAAACTCTGCTTATGAGTTGGGAAATTATATTGTAGATATGAATAAAGTTTTAAGGGATTATGGGATAGAAAGTGCTAGCCCTATTACTAGACCTAGTACACTCTCTCTTATAGTTATTCCTGAAGTAAAGCTTAGTGATATGGGACTAATTGATGTAGTTAAACAAGAGATTATTAAACAATTCTAAGTTTTTAATTAATAATTGGGGATATTATAAATTTTTAAATTTCAATATCCCCAAAATCTTTTTATTTTAATTCTTCTATTAATTCTCTTATTCCTAAATCTTCAAAAAATTTTTTCTCTGCTATTGAAGGAATTTTATTTTCCATAATAGCCTTAAATATTTTCTTATCAAATGGAATTTTCATAGATATTTTATAACCTAAATTATTTAAATAAGTCTCTATCTTATCTGTCATTTCAATAGAGATATCAAATTTATTTATAACAAAACATGGTTTTACTCTAAATCTCTCTACTAAATTTACTACCCTCTCTAAGTCATGTAAGCCTGAAAGTGTAGGTTCAGTTACTATTACAACTCTCTTTACTCCTGTTAAAGAACTTATTACATTACAAGCTACTCCAGGTGCTCCATCTAAAATTATATACTCTTTTCCATCTAATTGAGCTATCTTTTTAGCTTTTCTTCTTACCTCAGCTACAAGTTTTCCAGAATTTTCCTCTCCAGGTTCCAAACAAGCATGTACCATTGTTCCATACTCTGTTTCCCCTACCATTATATCTCCAACTCTATTTTCTATCATCTCAATAGCTCCTACTGGACAGATATATTCACACACTCCACACCCTTCACATTTTTGCACATTATCCATAGCTTCAAATTTACAGTATTCATAGCATCTATTACAATGAATACATTTTTCACTATCTATTTTTGCTTTTTTCATTCCTAAAAATCCATTTTTCTCTTTCTCTGAAGGATTTAAAAGTATCTTCAAATTTGGAGCATCTACATCACAATCCCCTATTACCAAGCTATCAAAGTATGGAATAATTGAAGAAGTTATTGTAGTTTTTCCTGTTCCACCTTTTCCTGAAATCACTAATATCTCTTTAATCTCCATACTTTTGCACCCTCTTTAAAATTTTTTCAAAACTCTTCCTATACTCTGGTAAAATATCAGCTATAATATTTCCTTCAGAATAATTTTTAGCTATCTTTCTATCAAAAGGAATCTTTTCTAATATCTCTATACCTTCCTCTTGATAATAATTTTCTACTAAATTTTCTTTTGAGTCAGCTTTATTTATTACTATCCCAAAAGGAATTTTTAAATCTCTCAAAAGTTTTAATACCAATTTCATATCACTCAAGCCAAAGGGAGATGGCTCTGTAACAACTATTGCATAATCAGATTTTTCCACTGCTGCTACAGTAGTACATGAAGTTCCAGGAGGGCAATCTATTATTAAATTTTTCTCTATATTTTCTCTATACATATGTTTTATAATTTTTACTCCAGACATCTCTCCTATGTTTAATTTTCCATATTCCATCTTTGAATTAAAATATGTTTTTCCACAAAATATTTTTCCTATTTCTCTAGCTCTCCAAGTAATAGCTCCAAATTTACAAATTATTTCACAACCACCACAGTCGTGACAACTCTCTTCAAAAACAATAACTCTATTTTTAGCTGGGATTATGGCATTAAACCTACAAAACTTTCCACACTCTCCACAAAGGTTGCATTTAGACATATCTACTTCTGGATAGCAAGATTTTACTTTATTCTCTTTAAATTTTTTCCCCTTTAAAAAAAGTTGAGTATTGGGAGCTTCTATATCCATATCTAATATTGGAATCCCACTTATAAAAGCAAGACTAGTACTTACAGTAGTTTTTCCTGTTCCACCCTTTCCACTTAAAACAGCTATTTTCATATTTTCCTCCTATGCCATTCTAAGTCCTTGTGGTTTAGATGAAAAATCAAATCTTTCTAATTTTTTCTCTCTATAAGCTTCTAATACCTCTTTTACAGTTGTTAATTCTCCTAATCTATATACAGGTAAATCAAACTCCTCTATCAAAACAATAGCCTTTGGTCCTACTTCTCCAGCTATTAATTCCTCTACTCCTAAACTAACTAGATTTTTTATAACCTTAAGTCCTGCTCCTGTAACTTCATCTTTGGCTTCATTTTCTATTATTTCATACTCATTAGTTTCTGAATCTACCAAAATAAAATATGATGCTCTTCCAACCCTTCTATCTACATTTGAATCATATCTATTTTCCTCTAATGCTATCGCTATCTTCATACTCTCCTCCAAATTTTGATAAAATATAAAGGGAGTTTCCTCCCTTAATAATTAGTGTTCACACTTATGTCCCTCTTCATGGTGATGATATGCACAAGCAGATCCCTTAGAATATAGACTTCCTTGTAGATATACCTCTAGTACCTCTTTTATTTCTCCACTTGCTCCCAATATAACCTGTCCACCATTAGCTTTGATTAGGTCAATAGCTCTTTGTCCCATTCCACCTGTTATTACTACATTTATATTATTTTCAGCTATAAATTTTGGAAATACTCCTGGAGCATGCTCTGGGGCATCTAATACCTCTTTCTTTACTATTTCTCCCTCTTTTACTGAATATACTACAAATTTTTCACAATGTCCAAAATGCTCCTCTACTGTTACCTCATCATTTGTTGGAAATCCCACTCTTAAAATTTCATTTGCCATCACTTCTCATCTCCTGTATTTTTTAATTTTATTGCTTTTTGATGTAACAAAGCATCCAATATTTTTTTCCTTCCAGAGTTTAGTATTCTTTGAACAGTTCCCCTAGATATCTGCATAAGTTCAGCAGTTTCTATTTGGCTCTTTCCTTCATAATCACAAAGTCTTATTGCTTCTAGTTCATCTATTTCTATCTCTACTGACTCCAGTTCAACCATAGGAATACCAATAGGTTTAAACACTCTTTCATTTTCTAAAATACGACAACATCTCTGTTTTTTACATCTCGGCATAAAATCCTCCTAAAACAATTTTGTGCATATGCACATTTAAAATATACTCCTTTTATTTTATTTTGTCAAGTTTTTCATTTTTTTCTTTCTAATTTTATAATTTTAATGTAAAATAGAATATATTTTTATACGAGGTGATAACTAAATGAAATTTGTTGTATCTGATTTAGATGGAACTCTTTTACATTCTCACAATATTGTAAGTGAATATACTATTAGAACAATTGATAAACTTGTTAAAAAGAATGTAAATTTCGCTATTGCTACTGGGAGAGGACAGCAAGGAGTTCAAGGTATTTTAAAACAACTTGGCATTAATCCCTATCTCATCTGCAATAATGGAGCTAATATCTATACTCCAGAAGGAGAATGTATCCTTGATAAAAGAATACCTAAGAAAATCGTTACAGAGATATTAAAAGAGATTAGAAAAAATAATCTTTTTTACAGTGCCTTTTTAAACGAATTTTATTTTCATAGTAAAGATGAACCTGTTGAAGATTTTACTAGTAGACCTCTTTTTACAGAAGTAGCTGTTGAAAAGGAAGAGGATATTCCCGATTTAAATAAGATAATTGTTTCTGATGATAACCCTAAAGTTTTAATTGAACTTGTTAATATATTAAAAAATAAATTTTCTCACCTTGCTGAGATAATGCTATCACAACCAACTTGTATTGATATTGCACCTAAAAATTGTACTAAAGGAACTGGTATAGAAAATCTTGCTAGAATATTTAACCTAACTCCTGATGATTTTATGGCTTTTGGAGATGGAGAAAATGATTTAGATATGTTAAAAACTGTTGGACATCCAGTTATTATGGAAAATTCACAAGAACTTTTAAAAGATTTTTTTTCTAATGTTACTTTATCTAACAAAGAAGATGGAGTAGCAAGATATTTAGAAAAATTCTTTAACTTATAGAGGTATAAAATGAGAGATAAACAGATAAATAAAGAGGTAATCATAACTTTAATATTATATATTTTTTATTTTGCTTGGTGGTACTATTTTGCATATTTACATACTGATAGTGAAGATGTAGAAAATTTCAAATATATATTTGGACTTCCAGAATGGTTCTTCTACTCTTGCGTACTTGGACTAGTTGTTATTAATATTTTAGTTTTTATTGCTGTAAAACTATTCTTTAAAGATGTACCACTAGAGGAGGAGAAAAAATGTTAACACTTATTCCTGTTTTACTTTACCTTTTACTTATGTTAGGTATTGCTTACAAAGTCAATCAGATAAAACATAGTAAAGATGTAAATTTTACTGAAGAGTATTTTATAGGAAGTAGAAATATGGGAGGCTTTGTCCTTGCTATGACTATAATAGCTTCCTATGTTGGTGCTAGTTCTTTTATAGGAGGACCTGGAATTGCATACAAATTGGGATTGGGATGGGTACTCTTAGCTTGTATCCAAGTTCCTACTGCTTTTTTTACTCTTGGAATTATAGGAAAAAAATTAGCCATTATCTCTAGAAGAATAAATGGAGTAACTATTATAGATTTATTGAGAGCTAGATATAAAAGTGATATTGTAGTAATCTTAGCATCTATCACTATGCTAATATTTTTTATAGGAACTATTGTAGCTCAATTTATTGGTGGAGCTAGACTTTTTGAAGCAGTTACTGGATATCCATATTTTATTGGACTTATTCTTTTCTCATCAGTAGTTATAGCCTATACATCTTTTGGAGGATTTAGGGCAGTAGTCTTAACTGATGCTATTCAAGGAGTAGTGATGTTAATTGCTACAGGAGTTTTATTCTATGTTATCTTAAAAAATGGAAATGGTATGGAAAATATTATGCTTTCTATTGCCAAAACTCATCCTGAAATGTTAACTCCTACTTCCAATGGAAATATTGCCAAACCTTTTATTATGTCCTTTTGGGTATTAGTAGGAATTGGACTTTTAGGCTACCCATCTACTACTGTGAGATGTATGGGATTTAAAGATAGCAATTCTCTTCATAGAGCTATGATAATAGGAACATCAGTTGTAGGACTTTTAATGTTAGGGATGCACTTAGTTGGAGTTATGGGAGTTGCAGTTGCTCCTGGTGTTGATGTTGGAGATAAAATTATCCCTATACTTGCACTAAAAAATCTTCATCCTATACTTGCTGGAGTGTTTATAGGAGGTCCACTTGCAGCCATTATGTCAACTGTAGACTCTCTTCTAATTATGACTTCAGCTACTATTGTAAAAGATTTGTACTCTCACTATGTAAATAAGGAAGCTAGTACAGAAAAAATAAAAAAATTATCCTTTATGGCTTCTCTAGGATTTGGAATAATAGTATTTTTACTATCTTTAAATCCACCTGATTTATTAGTTTGGATTAATCTATTTGCTTTTGCTGGATTGGAGGCTACTTTCTTTTGCCCTATTGTATTTGGTCTTTTCTGGAAAAAAGCAAATTCTACTGGAGCTATTGCTTCTATGATATTTGGATTTATAACTTTTATTTATCTCACTGTATGTAAAATCTCTATTTTAGGAATGCATACTATTGTTCCTGTATTATTCGTTAGTTCTCTTGTTTTCATTATTGGTTCCTATGCTGGAGAACCTAATGATGAAAAAATAATAGATATATTTTTTAATTTTTAATTATTTTTAAACTGGGATTATTATAATAAAATTATTATAATAATCCTATTTTATAATTTAAATAAATACTTTCATATAAAATATGAATTAGCTTTTTTATAATTTTATAGTAATACTATATTATCTATTTTATATGTACATAAGGAGGAAAGTAAAATGACAAATGCAATACTTACAGATTTTTTAAAAAGTCTAGCTTTACTTGGTGTTTTTTTATTACTTGGTGTTTTTATAAGAGCGAAAGTAAAAATATTTCAAAAAACTTTTATCCCAGCTGGAATTATAGGAGGATTTCTACTTTTAATATTAGGACCACAATGTTTTGATTTATTACCAGTTCCAAAAGAGTGGTTTAATATCTATTCACTTTTACCTGGAGTTTTTATAGTTCCTGTTGTTGCTGCTGTTCCTCTAGGTTTATCTATTGGAGCTAAAGGGAAAAATAAGGAAGCTGATTTTTTAAAAAATATTTTTCCTTTAATGGGAATAGGATTAGTAGTTTCATTATTTCAATTTGCAATAGGGTATGGAACTCATGTTTTATTTTCTAATGAAAATTTATATGATGTATTTGGAATAGAACTTGCTATTGGATTTGTAGGAGGACATGGAACTGCTGGTACATTAGGTAATATTTTATCTGGTTTAAATCTACCTTACTGGCAAACTTCACAAGGGGTTGCTACAACAACTGCTACCTTTGGAATAGTGGGAGGAATTTTAATTGGAATTGCCTTAATTAACTGGGCTGCACGTCATGGGCAAACTGCTATGCTAACTAAACCAGCTGATATTCCAGAACCTATTCGTATAGGATTCCAAAAAGATATCTCAAAACAAAATTCAATAGGAAGAGAAACAACTCTATCTTCTTCAATAGATACAGTAGCATTTCATGCTGCACTTATATTTGTAGCTTGTGGAGTGGCATATTTAATCCTGTCAATAACAAAAAAATTCCAAATTCCTGTATTGAGTAGTATCTCTGTTTGGGCATATGCTATGATAGTTATGTTTGGTATTTGGTGGACTATGAATAAATTAAATCTTCAATATTTAGTTGATGATAAAGTGAAAAGTAAAATCTCTGGTTCTTTTACAGAATATGCTGTTATTGCTGCTATAGCAAGCTTACCTATAAAAGCAGTAGCATCCTATATAGTTCCTATACTAGTAATGGTTATTATTGGATATATTGTTACCACTGGGGCTCTTTTCTTTTTCTGCAAAAGATATTTAAAAGGATATTGGTTTGAACAGATGATTGCAACTCTAGGTATGAGCACTGGTGTTTTCTTAACAGGAGTTCTCTTACTTCGTATTTGTGACCCTAATTTAGAAAGTCCTGTACTTGCTAATTACTCTTTATCTTACACAATAACTGGTATAATATATTTTGCTACGTTAAATATGTTTATCTTGATGCCTTTGACTTCTGGAGCTGGTTTTACAGCTATGGTAGCACTCGGAATCGGAATAATCATCTTACTCCTTTCTATAATTAGTAGTCATATATTTTTAGGAAAAGAGTTTAAGGGAAATTAAAAATAATTTTAAATAATAAAAAAGAGTAAGCTAGAAATAAAATTTCTTATCTTACTCTTTTCTTTTATAAATTAAATTTTTTATTAGTTTTATTTAAAAAGAAAAATATAATTCCTGATATAATTAAGTATACTAATGTTACTAATATAAATTTATTTCCTATATTTTCTTTTAGTCCTACTACTCCTATTGGAGAAAGAAGAACATACACATAAACTGTTGTTGTTACAATTAATCCACATACTGGTTTAGCATATTTCCACTCTATTAATGTAACTTCTTCTTTCTCTTGTTGAGTATATGGAACTTTCATTGGAGCTATATATCCTATTATAACCATTATACAAATACATAATATAAATAATCCGCCTAATAAGTGTAAAAAACTTATATTAACTTTATATACAAATTGAAATACCCCATACAAAAACATGAAAACAAATATTGATATTTTAGCTGCAATAGGTGGTATTTTTTTAGAGAAAAAACCAACAAATACAATTACTAAAGTTGGAACATTGAAAAATCCCATAAATTTTTTCATAAAATCAAATAAACCATTTGGAGCATTTGCAATATATGGAGCCATAAATATTGAAATTAATCCCAATACTGTTCCAAATATTTTTCCAACTTTAACTAGTTTTTTATCATCAATATTTGGAGCAAATAACGGTTTAAAGATATCTAAGCAGAAAATTGTTGAAGCTGAGTTTAATGATGAGTTAAAAGAACTTAAAATAGCACCGAATAAAACAGCTCCAAAGAATCCAACTAAATAAGTAGGTAGAACTCTATTTACTAATATTGGATATGCAAAATCTCCTTTTGTTATTTCTGATCCATATAGTTGATAAGCTATAACTCCAGGGATAGCTAAAATTATTGGAGCAAATATTTTTAAAAGTCCTGCATATATTACTCCTTTTTGTCCCTCAGCTAAATTTTGTGCTCCAAAAGCTCTTTGAACTATAACTTGGTTTGTACACCAATAAAATGTATTAATTAATAAAATTCCTGTAAATAGTGTTGAAAAAGGAACTGGATCTGTTGTTCCACCTATTGCATTTAATTTTTCAGGACTATTTATTACAAGTTGTTCTATTCCATTTAAGACACTTCCATCTCCTAAAACTTTAAATCCTAAAATAGGTATTAATAATCCTCCTATTACTAAACCTACTCCATTTATAGTATCTGAAACCGCAACAGCTTTCAATCCTCCAAATATTGCATATATTCCTCCAACTATTCCAATTCCCCATATACTTACTATTAAAGCCGCATTTTCTGAAATATTTAACATATCCGATACATTAAACAAAGCGTTCATAGCGATTCCACCAGAATAAAGGATAATTGGTAAAGATATTACTCCTAAACTTATCAAAAATAGAATTGCTACTAAATTTCTTGTTCCTTTATCATATCTTTCTTCTAAAAATTGAGGTACAGTTGTAAAACCACTTTTCAAATATCTTGGTAAAAAATATAATCCCATAAATATCAAAGTTATACCTGAAGTAACCTCATATCCTATAACTGATAAGCCACCCATAAAAGCATTTCCATTCATTCCAACTAATTGTTCTGTTGATAAATTTGTAAGAAGTAATGAACCTGCTATTACAACTCCACTTAAGCTTCTTCCTCCTAAAAAATAACCTGTATTTGTTTCAAGATTTTCATCTTTTGTAAAATACCAAGAAATTACAGCAACTAAAACTGTAAAAAATATAAATGACCCTATTGCTAATATATTCATTATTATCACCCCGTCTATATTTTAAATTTCCAAATAATTCTTAAGCTTGTTTTATTCTAGGCATCCACATTGGTTCTTTTCCTAATTCTGCCCATATATATTTAAGTAAAAGTTCTGATTTTAGCTCTTTATAATCTTCGTTATCCCAAAGATTATTTATTTCATTTGGGTCTTCTTGTAAGTCATACAACTCTCCATAAGTTTTGTTATAGTAAACAGTTATCTTATATCTTTTATCTACATAAGTTTTTAAATGAATTGTTGTTGGTTCATGATGATTTTCACAAATAGCATGGTCTCTTACTTCTAAATCTGGATTTTCCCAGACTTTTTTCTGGTCTATTCCTGTCATATCATAAGGTATTTTTAAATCACAAAAGCTTAAAAATGTTGGCGCTAAGTCTACTAACGACTGAATAGATGAAGAAACTTTATTTTCAGGAACATGATTTGGATACCTAACAATAAATGGTACTTTTATTAAATCTTCATAATGAAATGGACCTTTTCTAATTAATCCATGTTGTCCTACAAAATGTCCATGGTCTGTTGTGAATACAACTATTGTATCTTCTGCTAAACCAAGTTCATCTAATTTATTTAAAATTTCTCCTATATATTTGTCCATCATTGATACCATTCCATAGTATAAAGCTAAATCTTTCTTTATATCTTCTATTTTTTGAAGGTGAGAGTGCATTCCATGAATTCCAAATCCTGTTTCTTTATATTCATCAAAATTAGGATTCTCTTCTTGTGTTTTTTGAAAATGTGGTGGATTCTTTAAATGTTCTCCTGGAACTAATCCATTTATAGTTAATTTTTCTGGGTCATACATTGAGGCCCATGGCTCGGGAACAAAATATTCAGGATGTGGATCAAAAAAACTTGCCCATAAAAAGAAGCTTTCGTCATTATTTTTATATTCTTCTAACATTTTATTTGTTCTTTCAGCTATCCAAGTATTATAATGGTATTTTTCTGGTATCTCCCATTTACCCCAATTTCTTCTACTATTTAAAATATTTCCTTCTTGTTCAACTAAAATTTCTAATCTAGGATATTCTTTTTCTGACATATTTCCTGTTGACTCTAAATAATAATCTCTCCAATTTTTACATCCTTTTTCTTCTAACCAAAGTGCGTAATGTTGCCCTACATGAGCTTCATTTGTGTGATTTCTAGCAAGTTCTACGTGATCAAACCCATAAAATATACCTTTATAACTTCTCCAAAATTCCAAATCTTGTAGACATGGATAAGCTTCTAAGGATGGAAACTCCAGAGTTGAAGCCAATGGTTGAAAATGTGCTTTTCCTATTAAAGCACTCTTATATCCAGCCTTTCTAAATTCATTACCTATTGTATTTTCTGTTTCTGGTAATTTTACACCTAAAGTCCAAGCACCATGTTGACTTGGATATTTTCCTGTAATTATAGACCCTCTTGTAGGAGTACAAGTTGGATTAGGACAATAGGCTCTATCAAATGTTGTTCCTTCCCTAACAAGTCTATCTAAATTTGGAGTTATAATTTCTTTATTAAAAGCTCCTATTGTATTAAAATGTTGTTGGTCACTTGTTATCAATAGAATATTAGGTCTTTTTTTCATTAAACTTCCTCCTAAATAATTATTTTTTTAATTCGAATTAAATATTGTAATATATTTATACCTCTAACTTATTATTGTGTCAATATTTTTTTAAATATTATATTTTCTGTTTTTTTTATATTATTTTAATACATTTATTTATAAAACATATCTTGGAACAAATTTATAAAAAAATAAAAGAGCTATACTTTTATAGCTCTTTTATTTCAATTTATTTATATATTATAAAATTTTTCTTTAATCACAGGGTATACACTCGATTTTAATTCTTTATCCGTATCAATTTCGCTTACAACTATTATTTTTTTAAAATCTAATATTTGCTTTTGGTGAATATAAGAAAAAAGATAGTTAATAAAAATTTCGTTTTTAAATATTTCTCCACATAATATTATCTTCTTAGGATAAAAAAGAGTAAACATATTTAATAATATTATTCCTAAATATTTAGAAGCTTCTTCCAATAAAATTAATATCTCATTTTCTCCTAAACTTCCAGCTTTTAATATTTTCTTAAAATCAATATTTTTTTCATCTCCTTTCGCTAAATTATATAAAATTGGCATTTTTTCACTATTAAATATTTTTTTTACTTTCTTTATTAGTGCTTTTTCTGAAAAATTATTTTCGAAACAACCACGTCTTTTACAAATTGGACAAATTTCATTATCATCTATTACTATTGAATGTCCTACTTCTCCACTAAATGCAGAATCTTTTTTAAATAATTCTCCTCCAATGACTAAACTTCCTCCTACTCCTATTCCATATTTTAATAGAAAGAAATCATTTAAATCATTATTAATAAACATTTGTTGAATAGCTAAATTTTTAACATTATTACTAACTATAATAGGAACATTTAAATTTTTTTTCAAAAATTTTTTTTTAGAAAAACCTCTTCATTCCAAAATCCTATGAAGTCAATTGTTTTTCCTTCTACTGAATCTACTGCTCCTACAACTCCTATTCCAATTCCTAAAATTTCAGTAAAACTTATTTTAGTGTCTAATAAAAACTTTTCTAAATATTCTAGCAGTTGTTTCAAATATTTTTCTGGTTCTTGGTTTTCTAGTTCTAAAATTATTTTATTTAAAATATCCCCTTTTAAATTTGTTATAATTATTGTTGTTTTATTTTTTTTTATTATCTATTCCTATTACTTTTTTATAATCATAATTTATTTTTAATAAAACTTTTTTTCTTCCTGGTTTATCACTCTCTAACATTCCAATTTCTTCTATAATTTTCTCTTTTAATAAAGGTGCACATAAATCTGTTACTGTACTTGGTGAAAGTTTTATTCCTTCTGATAAATCTTTTTTGGATATTCCTTCATTTTTTCTTAAGTAATTTAGTATTTTAGAGGTATTTTTTTCTTTAATATCTTTTATCTTCATTTTTCCCACTCTTTTCTACATCTTTTCTTTTCTATTATAACATAGGTATTAAATTTTCTCTATAAATTAAATCAAAATTTCATTATAATCAAAAAAGCTATAAACAAATTAACTGTCTACAGCTTCAAAATACTAAAAAACTATAATATTCATTTATAATTTTTTAGATAAATCTAAAAAAATTATATGTACATATTATCAAAATAATCATTAAAACAACTGAAAATATTTTATCTACTCCCTTATTTGATAATCTTTTAGAAATTGTACTTCCTATAAATCCCCCTGCAATTCCTCCAATTATCATAAAAATTAAATCCATAGAATTATAAGTTGGAACTGTTTTAGTTATAAATGTTGTAAGTAAACTTGTTGTCTGTGAAAAGAAAATTATATATATTGAATTTAGTGAACAAGTCTTAGAATTCATATTAAAAAAATAAGCAAGTATAGCTATATTGATAGGTCCACCACCTATTCCTAAAAAAGCTGATATCATTCCTAAAGAAAAACCAATTAAAGCAGCTATCCCTAAATTATTTACATTCTTCATAGTTATTTTCTCTTTATTTTTTATAAACCAAAATACATATAGAGTCATAATTATAAGAATAATTGCTTGTCCAGCTCCTATAAAATTATCATTTTTAAATATTGCTTTTGTTAGCTGAAAAATTTGTTTCCCTATTATTCCACCTACTGCTGCCCCTAATGCCAAAGTAGTACTCTTTACTTTATCTAATTTTACTCCACTATTTCTACTTTTTAAAAGTGAAACTATACTCATGGAAAAAACAGTACATCCAGACATAAAGTTTATTGTAGGGATAGGTAATCCTGAAAATGCATCATACACTGGTTTTATTATTATTCCGCCACCTATCCCACTAATTGCTCCTGTTGTTGTTGCTAATAAAGATACGATTAGATTGAATAAATTTGTCATAATTTTTCCCTTTCTATATTTTTATTTTTCATTTTTATATTATATCACATTTTTATTTTTTATAAATTATCTTTTTTCTATCTTCAATTTTCTATGTATAAAAAAAGGTAGCAAAATCCTTTTCACTTTGCTACCTTTTTTTCTTACATACTTATATAATCATTTTTATCTTTGCTTGAAGCTTTTTCACACTCTACTTTATTTACTTTATATCCTTTTTTTATCTCAAGCTCTCCAGCTAATATAGGATCATTTGTCCTAACTTGTTCTTGATATAATTTTTCTCTTAATTCTTCTAAAATAGATTGAGATTTCTCATCCTCAACTAAGTTATTTCTTTCACTAGGATCATAATAAAGATCAAATAGTCCCTCTCTATATTTTATTTGCTCTTTTAACCCATTTTTCATTAAAAAAGTTTTAGGGTCTGACTCATCTATATTTGAAAGGTTTATTTTATTCCAATTATTGTCATAATATTTAATGTATTTATAACGATTAGTTCTTATACATCTTACAGGTTCATAAGATGTATGAAAATTTATTTCAGAAAAAATAAAATCTCTTATCTCTTCTTTACTATTATCAAAAACTTTTTTAAATGACTTTCCTTCTAAATATTCCGGCTTCTCCAATGATAATAGTTCACACAATGTAGGAAATACATCTATATGTGATACCAGATTATCCATTACCTCTCCATTACTTTTAGCTCCAGGTACTCTTATTATCATAGCTACTCCTATTCCATTATCAGTCAAATTACACTTATTAAATGGAAGAGCTACTCCATGATCTGTTGTATAAATTATAATTGTATCCTCATATAGTTTATTTCTTTTCAAAGCATCTAAAATTAATTTAATATTTTCATCAGCATAATAAGCTGTTGTCATAAATTGAGCATGATCGTGTCTATTCTCTTCATTATTGGTAATAGGGAAAATAGGTTTCACATATCTTTCATCTATTTTATCCAATACCTTTATTGGATATGGACGATGAGTACTATGCATACCATAAGCCATAAAAAATGGTTTTTCTTTATCATAATTATCTAACCACTTCACAACTTCCATAGCATTATCTCTATCCCAAATATGTAAATCCTCTTTTACAAACTCTTTAGATGAAGTTGTTAAAATATTTTCATATCCTAAATCATGTAGTCCATTTTCTTCTAAATCTAGATACCATCCATATTCATGTTGAATTCCTGATAAACATGTTGTATATCCATTATTCTTCAAAAAATTAGCTAAATGATTTTCTGGTTTTGCCAATGAAAATCCTCTTTGAGCTAAACCTAGCATTCCATTTTGATGAGGATATGTCCCAGTTAGAAGCCCTGCTCTACTTGGAGAGCAAGTTGGTCCTACACAATAAGTATTTGTAAAAGTTAAGGCATCTTTTGCAAACTCTTTTAGATTATCAGTAGGAATATCATATCCATAGGGACTTAATACTCTACCACTATCATGAGTATTTATATATATTACGTTCATTTTATTTCTCCTTTTTTATAAATATTGGTGAGCTCCATGCTACTCCACCATCTCTTTGCCATACTCTTACCCTTATATTATTTATATTTTTAGTATTGATCTCTTTTTCTATTCTTCTAGTATATCCAATCTTAGGAACAGCTCTAGAAATTTTTATCTTATAAGCATTATGCCACCATGGATCTGTTCTATAGTATTCTGTAAAATTAAATGTATCTTTTAATAATTTTTTAGCTTCATCTAATAATGGAATAAGTCTTGAATTTTCAAATAACTCTTTTACTTTTAAAGTATACTCCTTTCCATCAACTCTTAGTAATATTTCACTCTCTAATGGAGCTGAAATTTCAAATATAAATCCTTCTGTTGTTACAGCACTTGGTCCCATCCATTTTCCAGTAGCTGTTGTTTTATATGATGTTATATCAAACTCACAACTATTTTCTGTAACATTATATAATTTTTGTCCAAAATTACTCCAACATTTCTCTATTGATAAAATTTTACCAGAAGTTTTTAAGCTTCCATGCCAATTTTTAGAAACTATATCTGGAAATATTCTTCTGTCTGGACCCCAACCTAAATCTAATTTAAACTTAAAAGTTACATTTTCTGGTAATTCTTTTCTTTCCCATGTTGAAGTATGAGGAATATAATCAGTAGTAATATTATCCTCAATTATCTCTATTCTATCTATTGAATTAGAAGCTTCTACATCCAATACTAATTTAGAATTTTCTTTTCCTTCAATTTCTTCTCCCATTACAACACCATCAATAGAAAAATCTAACTTTATTTTATCTTTACTTACTCCATAAACTCTTCTCTTTTCAAAAGCTTCCCATATACTTTCTTTACTATTTTCTTCTGCTAGCACTGCTATATATCCAAATCCATATACTCCTGGTACTGAGTGGTTATCTCCAGAAGCTATTACTCCAAACTTATGTCCTTTTTCCCATCCTTTTTCTACTGCAGTAGCTCCTGTTCTTGGTCCCATATGAACATGTCTATCCATTCCTATTTGACTCTCATCATTTTCACTAGAACCATGTGATGAATATATTTCTACAAATGGAGAAAATTTATCATTGTGAGTTTCCCAATTTTTTCCTCTATGTTCCAATTGATAAGCTAAATGATGAGGTATTCCAATACATTTTTCATCGCTATATTTTTTTACTAACTCTTCATATCTCATAGGAAATACTGGTAAGTTATTATTATTTAAGAAAAATATATTGTGGTCTCCATCTTTCCCAGCTCCTTGCCACTCATATCCCATAAACATAGGAAATCCTTCTGCATTTACCTTTTTAGTAAATTCTCTTATATACTCCCAATCTTTTTCTACTTTTTCATCTGTATATCTATCTTCTACCCCTAATCCACTTTCATCTTTTCTCATATAATATGGATAATATGCAAATGGCCAAAAATCAAATAATTCTTTTACTTGTTCAAACCATTTTGGTAGCTCCTCTATTTTTTCATGATGTAGATTACTATGCATATCACTCCATAATATCTTGTATTTACCCATTTCCCTTCTCTCCTTCTTTAATATTTTAAAGGTATTTTCCTTTGTAACTTATTCATAAGACTTGTAAATTTTAAAGTTGTTATATGCGGTCTTGTTATGGCATTTCCTACCACAACTGCATGTGCTCCTAAATACAAACTTTTTATTGCATCATCTGGAGTCCAAATTTTTCCTTCCATTATAACTACTCCCAAATCTTTACAATACTCTACTATTCTCACTAACTCTTCAAATACTGGAGAGTCTGTTGATTTAGGATTTTCATTAAATCTATATAGAGTAGGTGCTACCATATCAGCTCCTAACTCTAATGCATATTTTGCTTCTTCAGCATTTCTAATATCTGCTAAAATAAGAATATCAGGATATTTCTCTCTTATTTTAGGAATTATATTGTAGGCTTTTTCTCCATTGCTATTTAATCTATCAGTGGCATCTACTGCCACTATATCTGCTCCAGCTTCTATTACAGCATCTACCTCTTTCATAGTTGGAGTTATAAATACATCTTCTGTTTCCATATTTATTTTCCATAATCCTATAATTGGTTTATCTGTGATACCCCTTACCTTTACTATGTTTTCAGGAGTATCTATTCTATAACCACAAGCATCTCCCCATTCTCCACACTCTACCAATTTTTCTATGATTCCTGGTAAATATAATGGATCAGTTTTTTTTACTTGGCAAGAAAGTATCAATCCATTCTTTATTTGGTCTATTATCTTTTTATTTTTAGTATTCATAATCCCCACCTACATTATACTAAAATTTTATATAATTATAAAGTTGAAATATACTCATCAATTTCAGTTCTTATTAGATTCACAGTTGGTCCATATATAACTTGAAGATTTTTTCCTCTAGTAACTACATTATGAGCTCCTGTTTGTTTTAATAACTCTATATTAACTTTATCTAATTTTTTTACTGTTACTCTTAATCTAGTAGCACAGTTATCTAAATCATCTATATTATCTAACCCACCTAATGCTTCTACTATTGTTTTTGCTTGTCCAGCTTGATATTTATTACTTAATTTTTTCTCTGCTTCTTCATCACTTTCTCTACCAGGTGTTTTAGCATTTAATTTTTCTATTAATAATTTAAATAAGAAATAGTTAGCTATAAAAATTGGTATTCCCCAAATAACTATCCAAATCCAATTTGTTTTTGCATTTCCTTGGAATACTCCAAATAATAGAAATTCTACAAGTCCTGCTGAGAATGTTGAACCTATTGTAACTTTTGCCATAGCTGCTATTACAAATGAGATCGCAAATGAAATTGCTTCAGCTACGAATAATAATGGAGAAGCAAATAATAAAGCAAATGATATTGGTTCAGTAACTCCTGTTATAAAAGCTGTTAAAGCTATTGAAAATAAAAATCCAAATGTTGCTTTTCTTTTTGGACCTGCTGGTATAGCTCTATACATAGCTAAACATACAGCTGGCATAGTAAATAACATATGGAAATATCTTCCACTATTATAAAGAGCTATATTTGAAAAATAATGAGTTGTATTTGGATCAGCAAGTTGAGCTAAGAAAATTGTTTGCCATCCTTCTATTACTTTTCCACCTATTTCTAATGTTCCTCCAGCTGCTGTTGTCCAGAAAGGAAGATAGAATACATGGTGTAATCCTATTACATAGAAACTTCTTAAAATAAGTCCATATATAAAAGCTCCAACTAATCCTAAACCTTCAGTAATAGTTCCAAAATAAGATATCATATTTGCTACTGCTGGCCATATAAATACCATTACCAAAGAAATTCCCATAAATACTACTGTATTTACTATTGGAACAAATCTAGCTCCACCAAAGAAAGCTAATACATCTGGTAATTTTGTTTTATAATATTTATTATGAACAACTCCTGTTACTATACCTGCTAATGCTCCTCCAAATACATTCATATTTAAAGTTTTTATTCCAAATTGCATAGCTTGTCCATATAAACGAATATCTGCTCCAGCTGGTGCCTCTTTTCCAAGTATACTCATAAAAGCTCCTGTTCCAGTTAAAAGAACAAAGTATCCAACTACTGCAGATAATCCTGCTGAACCTTTTTCTGCTTTAGCAAGTCCTGCTGCTATTCCTACTGCAAATATTAATGGTAAAGCTCCAAATACCCCATTTCCTACTGCATTCATTAATTTAAATAATCCTTGTAAAAAAGAGTTATCTAAAACCGAATAAGCTTTTATTACTGCTCCAGATGATAGTGCTGCCGCTATCCCTAAAAATAACCCTGCTACAGGTAAAATAGAAATAGGCATCATTATCGCTTTACCTAATTTTTGCCCAATTCCAACAAAACTGTCTTTTAAACTTACTTTTTCTTCCATTTTCAATCCTCCAAATTAATTTTATATCCCTATATGCAGAGTATAATATATTAATTTTCACTTGTCAATACAAATTTTATGTTGTATTATATATATTGTAGAACTTGTATTATTTATTAATAAGTTGTTATTTTATTAAGGAGATTTTTATTATGGAAGAAAAAAAAGTATCTAAATATCAAGTAATTGAAAATTATATCATTGAAAATATTCATTCTAATATTTTTAAGGCTGATGATATTTTACCAACGGAAAGTGAACTAGCAGAAAAATTTTCTTGCTCAAGAGTTACTGTAAGACAAGCTTTGAGTAATCTTACTTATAAGGGAATTATCTATCGTATTCAAGGAAAAGGTTCTTTTGTATCTAAAGAACATACTTTAAAGCGTTCTCCACTACTTAAAAGTTTTACTGAAGATATGATTGAAATGGGGAAAAAACCTTGGTCAATTGTTGAAAAATTTCAAATTATAAAAGCTGGGGAGCATATTGGAAGAATAATGGGATTAAAACCTACTGACAATATTTATTATATTGAAAGACTCAGATTTGCTGATAATGATCCACTTCTTTTTGAAAAAACATATATGGAAGTTAGTAAGCACCCTGAGATGTCTGTAAAAATATTGGAAGGGTCAAAATATGAGTACGCTAAAAAACATGGAATGGAAATATCTATATCTTATCAAAATATAGCCCCTGTATTTGCTCCAGAAAAAATAGCTGAAAAACTGAAAATTTCTTCTAAAACACCAATTTTAAAATTATCAAATATTACCTATCTAAAAAATGGAGAATTATTTGATTACAATGAATTATATATGAATACTGAATTATATCAATTAGACATTGTTAAAAAAGTTGAAAAATAATAAAAAGTTAGTATTAATAAAAAATGGGCTGTACAAAATAAAATTGTAACAGCCCACTTTTTAAATACTTTTTTATATTAAAACCTTAATTGCATATCTATATGTGAAATACCATCTTCATCATATACTTCTGATATAGAAACAAAACCAAGAGATGAATAAAAATCTTTTAAATAATTCTGAGCTCCAATGGTTATCTCTCTTGCTTCAAATTTTTCTTTTGCAACCTCTATAGCTTGAAGTAATATTTTTCTGGCTAATCCCTTTTTTCTATATTTTTCATTGGTTAAAACCCTACCAATAGATACCTCTGGATAAGATAATCCTCTAGGAAGTATTCTACAATAACACATAATTTCATCAGCTATTTCATCTAAAAAATAAAGATGAAGAGACTTAAAATCCTTTCCATCTAAATCTAAATATGGACAATTTTGTTCAACTATGAATACTTGATTTCTAAGTTCTCCTATTTTATAAACTTCTTTTCCACTAAGTTCTTCAAATGATTTTAATACTATTTTCATAATTTTCACCTAATTATATCTCTTATTCTATTCCTCTACATATACAGTGGCAAAGTTATGAAGAGTCACAGGATGAACTCCTAAACCTTTAATATACTTTTGAGCACCAACTGATAAATTTCTATTATAAAGCATAACATCTGGAGCATCATCAACTATTAAAATTTGAGCTTCCTCATATAACTCTTTTCTAGTTTCTGGATTAATCTCTATCTTAGCTTTATCTAATAGTTCATCAACTTTTTTATTCTCATAAAAATCTCTGTTTCCAGCTCCACCTTTAGCAGAAGAATGGTACATAGCATAAAGTCCATAGTCAGCATCTCCTGTTACAACTCCCCATGAACCTAAGAATAAATCATGTCTTCCTTTTTCAGTGATATCCCAATAAGCACTTGTTTCAACTATTTCAACTTTTAAATCTATTCCTATCTCTCTTAAATATGCTTGAACTATCTCAGCTGTTTGAGTATTTGCCTCTCCGCTGAAAACTAAAATACTAGTAGTAAATCCATTTTCATACCCAGCTTCCTTCATAAGCTCCTTTGCTTTCTCTACATTGTACTCATAATTTTTAGTTTTATCAGTAAATCCAAAAACTCCTGGAGCTATTGGAGAAGTTGCTACCTTACCATTCCCATTTAATATTACATCAACAATAGCTTGCTTATCAATAGCATAGTTTATTGCTTTTCTTACTCTTACATCATTTAATGGAGATTTTTGCATATTCATTCCAATATATGAGTAAGATATAGATGGCTTAGTTAAAAGTTGTAACTTAGGATTATTTTTTATATTTTCCTCATCTACTGAACTGATAGCTATTGCTATATCTATCTCTCCAGCTTCTAATCCTATAGCTCTATTTGAAGCTTCTATTACATTTTTAAATACTATGTATTTTAAGCCTTTTTCATTTTTATCATAGAAATCTTCATTTTTTTCTAAAACTATTCTATCTCCATATATCCACTCTTTAAATTTATAGCTTCCTGTTCCAATAGGAGTCTCTTTTAAAGCCTCTGAATTTTCAGTCAATAATTTTTTACTTACTATTCCTAACGCTGGGTGTGATAGATGAGCTAATAATGGTCCAAATGGTGTTTTTGTTACAAGATTAACTGTATAATCATCTACTATTTCTATTTTTTCTATTGGTGGTAAAACAAAGGCTATTCTAGGAGAGTTCATCATTCTTTCAAATGAAAACTTTACATCTTCAGCAGTAAAATCATATCCATTATGGAATTTTACTCCTTTTCTTAGATGAAATTGCATAGTTTTATCATCTATTTGCTCCCAAGATTCTGCAAGTCCTGGATGAATTTGCATATTTTCATCAGATTCTACAAGTCTTGAATAGATAAGTCTATTTGCTCTTAGAGAAAATCCATCATTTCCTTGATGAATATCCAATGATTTAGCCTCTCCATCTTGAGCTATTACAAGTTCCTCTTTTACTTTTTTAGTTTCTGCTTTTTCTCCGCAAGCTGTGAATAAAAATATCATACTTGTTAATACCACTAATAATTTTTTTAACATTTTTCCTCCAAAATCTTTTATAATAATAAAATAAAAAGAGTGAAAAAGTCTATTTCAAACTTTGAACCTTTTCACTCGTACATTAAAAACTAGTATTGTTTCATTAACTCTCTTACTTTATATATCACTTCATCTTTAGAGATTTCAAAAGTTTCTCCTGTCTTTCTTATCTTTAACTCAACAATTCCCTCAGCAGCTTTTTTACCACAAATTACTTTGAATGGGAATCCTATTAAGTCAGCATCTTTAAATTTAAATCCAGGTCTTTCATCTCTATCATCAAGTATAGTATCTATTCCCTCATCTAATAATGAGTTGTATAACTCTTCAGCAAGAGCAACTTGTTCAGCATCTTTCATATTAGCTGGAATTACATCTACTACATATGGAGCTATTGCTGATGGCCAAACAATTCCAAATTCATCATTGTTTTGCTCAATAGCAGAAGCAAGAGTTCTTGAAACTCCTATTCCATAACATCCCATTATTATTGGATGTGTTACACCTTTCTCATCTATAAATGTAGCTTCTAATTTTTCAGAGTATTTAGTTCCTAGTTTGAATATATGTCCAACCTCTATTCCTCTAGCAGAAGCAAGAGTTCCTCCACATTTTTCACAAACGTGTCCAGGTTTTACAGTTTTTACATCTTTTATTATATCAGCTTTGTAATCTCTTCCATAGTTTACATTAATATAGTGAGTATCTATTTTATTTCCTCCAGCTGTGTGATTAGTAATCTCTAATACAGTATCATCAGCTACTACTTTGATATCTCCTAAATCAATTCCAAATGGTCCAATAAATCCTTTTACTAGTCCTAACTTTTCTAATTGCTCATCAGTTAATAACTCAACCTCTATTGCATCTACAGCATTTTTAAGCTTAGTTTCATTAACTTCATAATCTCCTCTGATTAAAACCATATATACTTGGTCAGTTCCCATATCTCTATACATCATAGCTTTTACTGTTCTCTCCACAGGAACTTTTAAGTATTCTACTACATCTTCTATTTTAGATACATTTGGAGTATCTACTAATTCTACAGCTTTTAATTCCTCTTTTTCAGCATGGAAAACTTTACTTACAGCTGTTTCTACGTTTGCTGCGTAATCACAGCTCTCACAGTAGATGATTTCATCTTCTCCAGAATCTGCTAATACGTGGAACTCTTTTGATCCACTTCCTCCTATTGCTCCAGAGTCAGCCTCAACAGGTCTAAATTTTAAACCACAGCTTGAGAAAATTCTCTTATAAGTAGCTTCCATATTATCAAACTCTTCATCTAAAGACTCTCTTGTAGCATGGAAAGAGTAAGCATCTTTCATTATAAACTCTCTTCCTCTCATAAGTCCAAATCTTGGTCTTATCTCATCTCTAAATTTAGTTTGAATTTGGTAAAGGTTTAAAGGTAATTGCTTGTATGAAGCAACATCATTTCTGATAACATCAGTTACTACTTCTTCGTGAGTTGGTCCTAATACGAAATCTCTCTTAGCTCTATCTTGTAATTTCATCATAAGAGGCCCCATTACTTCCCATCTTCCACTCTCTTTCCAAAGTTCAGCTGGTTGTAATACTGGCATGAATATCTCTTGAGCTCCTGCTCTATCCATCTCTCTTCTTACAATATTTTCTACTTTTTTAAGAGCTTTTAATCCTAACGGTAGGTAAGTATACACTCCGCTAGTTAATTTCTTAATCATTCCAGCTCTCAAAAGAAGTTTATGACTTGCTATCTCTGCTTCTTTTGGAGTTTCTTTAAGTGTCTTAATATAACTCTTACTGAATCTCATTTTTTCCTCCATATAAATTTTATTTTACTTTATATTTTATCATATTATCTCTTATTTTGTCTAAAGTTTTTTAATCTTTCTTAACTATTATTTTACCTCTTTAAACTTTTCAGAAATATCTACAAGAAGATATTCATTTTTTATCTCACCATGATTCTCTTTTAAATATTCATAACATATATCTTTAACAAGTTTTATAGTTTTTACATCATGTACTATATCTACAAATTTTAAATCACTTAATCCACTCTGCCTTGTACCAAAAATCTCTCCAGACTTTCTAAGTCTCAAATCCTCTTCGGCTATTTTAAATCCATCTTGTGTCTCTTCCATAACTTGAAGTCTAGCCTTTGAAGTAGCATTATCTGTCTTAGAAACTAAAAAACAGTAAGATTGATACTGCCCTCTTCCAACTCTCCCACGTAGTTGATGTAGAGCAGAGAGTCCAAATCTCTCAGCATTATTGATTACAATTATAGATGAGTTAGGTACGTCCACCCCTACCTCTATAACCGTTGTAGATACTAAGATATCCAATTCTTTATTTTTAAATCTACTCATTATCTCATCTTTTTCAGAGTTTTTCATTTTTCCATGTAAAACTCCTATCTTATAATTTGGTAAAAATTTTTCTACCTCTTCCATAAGCTCTGCTGTTGATTTTGCTGAAAGTTTTTCACTCTCCTCTATAAGTGGAGCTATAAAGTAAGCTTGCCTTCCTTGGGAAAGCTTTTTATCTATAAAATCATACATAGTTTCTATCTCTTCATCTGTGGCTATCCACTTAGTACGAATTGGTTTTCTCCCTGGTGGTAACTCATCTATTACAGATACATCTAAATCTCCATAGATACTCAGTGCTAATGAACGTGGAATAGGTGTAGCACTCATTACCACAAGATTAGCAAGCACTCCTTTATCTCTTAGAGCCTTTCTTTGCAATACTCCAAATCTATGTTGCTCATCTATTATTATCATACCTAATCTATGAAAAACTACACTCTCTTCTATAAGTGCATGTGTTCCTATTACTATCCCTACATCTCCATTTGCTATATCTTCTAAAAGTCTTTGTTTCTTCTTTCCAGTAAAACTTCCTGTAAGTAGTTCTACTCTCACTCCAAGTTTTTCAAATTTATCCTTTACTGAAAGATAATGCTGTACAGCTAATATCTCTGTTGGAGCCATAAGTACCCCTTGATAAGAGTTTTCTAACATATATAGAAGTAACACCATAGATACAGCAGTCTTTCCACTTCCTACATCTCCCTGTACTAACCTATTGACCACTCTTCCATTTGCTAAGTCTTTATATATCTCTGTGATTACTCTCTTTTGTGCATTAGTAAGTTCAAAAGGTAAAGATGATAGATAAGCTTTCACTAAAGTTTTTTTATCCTCAAGATGATACCTCTCTATATTTTGATTATCCACTTCAAACCTTTTCTGGAGTATTCCCATCTCTAAAACTAAAAGTTCTTCTACAGCAAAACGTCTTTTAGCTTCCTCTAAATTTTTACTATTCTTAGGAAAATGTATCTCTCTTAGAGCCTCTTTTCTCCCCATAAGTTTGTATTTTTTTATAATCTCTTCTGGAATATTTTCTTCTATTACAGCAAGAGTTGTATTTAACATCTTCTCCATAAGTTTTCTTAAAGAGTTCTGTGGTAACTCCTTACTTGAACTATATATTGGGAGTATCTCTCCCTCATCTAATCTCTTTTGATTACTACTCAACTTAAACTCTGGATTTACTATCTGAAATATATATCCTCTCTTGACTTGACCAATAAATATATATTCCTCTCCTATCTTAAGAGTTTTTCTAAGATATGGCATCTGAAACCATACCAACTCTATTATCCCACTTCCATCTGTGGCAGTAGCTTTTACCATCTTAAGTCCTGAACGAGTAGGGGGAGCTGTTACAGTCATAAGTGTAGCTTTTAAAACTACATACTCCTCCCCTCTCAACTCTCCTATTTTTTTTATATTAGTTCTATCATCATAGGCTCTTGGAAAGTAGTAGAGCATATCAGCTATTGATTTTATTCCCAGCTTCTCTAACTTTTTTAAATTTTTAGCATCTATACCGATGTCTATGTTTTCCAATGGCCAATATATTGTGTTATATCTTCCCACTTTCTCACTCCTTTCCTTTTCAATATCTTTTATTATATCATAGATATTATTAACTTTCTAAAGAAATATCTTTAAAAAAATGATATAATTAAGATAAAAAATTATCGGAGGTAAAGATGAGTAATCCAAAGACAGCTCTTGAACTTATGAAAGCTAGATATGAAGCTTATACTAAGGGAGATATTGAATTTATAAAAAATACACACGACCCTAAAACAGCTAAAGGAATAGATTGGAAAGAAGCAGAAGAATGGTCTAAAAATTCTAAATGGTTAGGTCTTGAAATTGTAGAAACCATAGCTGGAACTCAATTTGATAAAGAGGGGATAGTAGAGTTTAAAGCTAAGTATATAGATTTAATTAGTGGAGAAGAAGTAGTACATCATGAGAGAAGCTACTTTGTAAAAAAAGGTAGACATTGGTACTATAAAGGTTGGTTACCTATAAATAATTCATAAAAAACTAAATATATTTCTTGCATTTATTATAAAAAAGTAAATAGATAATTTTAATATTTTCTTTATTTTTATCAATTTTATTAACAATAATTAGTAAATAAATAAAATAACGTATGTATTTTTTATTTTTTTATCTCCTAGAAGACCCTTTAATTCAAGGTTAGAGCTTCAGCTAAAAACACTATTTTAGAAGCTTAAAACACTATATTTTTTAACCATATAATTAGTCCAAAATAAAAAAATAGGAGGCTTAAAACCGATTTTACAAAGTCGTTTCTCAAGCTCCCTATTTTTCATATTTTGTATTAACTGATTTTTTTAATCAATTAATAATTTCCTTGCATAAGCATAGTATCAGCAACTTTTTTAAATCCAGCTATATTAGCTCCAGCTGCTAATGTAACACCATACTCTTCACTCATCTCTTTAGCTTTTTGATAGATGCCTTTCATTATCTCTTGTAATTTTTTATCTACTTCCTCTTCACTCCATTGATATCTCATACTATTTTGTGACATCTCAAGAGCTGATACAGCAACTCCACCAGCATTAGCTGCCTTAGCTGCTCCAAATTTTACTCCACTTTTTTCAAATAGATCTATTGCCTCATTAGAGCATGGCATATTAGCTCCTTCACAAACCACTTTTACTCCATTAGCTACTAATAATTTTGCATCCTCTAATACAATCTCATTTTGAATTGCACAAGGGGCAGCTATATCCACTTTTACTCCCCAAGGTTTTTGTCCAGGAAAATATTCCAATCCAAATTTCTCAGCAAAATCTTTTAAAGTTACATCTTTATTAGCTCTTAAAACTAGCATATAATCTATTTGCTCTTTAGTAAGTCCATCTTTAGCATATACATATCCTTTTGACCCAGAGATAGTAACTACTTTTGCTCCTAATTCTGTCATCTTCTCAGCAGTTCCCCAAGCTACGTTTCCATATCCAGATACTGCTACAGTTTTTCCTTCAAAAGTTTCTCCCATATCTTTTAATATCTCTTGTGTAAAGTAAGTAAGTCCATATCCAGTTGCTTCAGGTCTAATTTTGCTTCCACCATAGTTTAAATGTTTCCCTGTAAGTACTCCATTTTCATATGCTCCCTTTATTCTTCTATAGTGTCCAAATAGATATCCTATCTCTTTTCCAGAAACTCCAATATCTCCAGCTGGGACATCTTTATCTGGACCTATATGACGATATAGCTCAGTCATAAAACTTTCACAGAATCTTTTTATCTCTCTCTCAGATTTATCAGTAGAGTTAAAGTCACTTCCTCCTTTTCCTCCACCTATTGGTAACCCTGTAAGTGAATTTTTAAAAGTTTGTTCAAATCCTAAAAATTTCATAGCCCCTAAAGTAACTGTTGGATGGAATCTAAGTCCTCCTTTGTATGGTCCAATTACTCCATTGAATTCTACTCTATATCCTCTGTTTACTTGAATATTTCCATTGTCATCTTCCCAAGGAACTTTAAACATTATTATTCTTTCTGGTTCAACTATTCTCTCTAATATATTTGCTTCTATGTATTGTGGATTTTTTTCTATAAATGGAGTAAGACTTGTCAATACTTCTTCTACAGCTTGTATAAATTCATCTTCTCCTTTATTTTGTCTTTTTACTTTTTCAATTACATTTTCAACATATTGCTTTGCTGATATACTCATTTTTCTCCTCCTTAACCAGTAGTTATTATTTATAATAAAAAATGATGATACAAATTAATAGCCTTAAAATCTATTTTTAGATTATATCATCATTCTCTTTAAATTAAAAGTATTTTTTATTTATATTAAAAATGAAATTTTTTTATTATTCGATTATTCCCATATAATAAGCTATATTTGCATTTTTATCTATTTTTCCCTTTATCTTAGAAGTAGTACAACTCATGATAGCAGTAACTCCTGGTCCATGTCCAGCTTTTATACAATCACTATGAACTATTACTCCAATTGTTACTGAACCTTTTAGATAATCTCTTCCATAGCAGTTATTACAATCTTGAAGTAAAACTATATCTCCAAATCTAAGATTGTTTATCCCATACTTCTCATTTGCTTCCTTATCTCCAGTCATTATATCGTAATCTCCAGAAAAAGCTGTAGAACTTCCTACACCAGAACCCATAAGAAATGGTGGTATCTCTGTTACTACTGGAACTTCTAAACAACCATCCTCTGTAATTTTTATATCCATTTTTTCTAAAAGTTCTGGATCTATATTCATACAAGTTACATCTTCAAATCCCTCTATCTCTAATCCTTGTCCAAAAGCTTTCACCATAATTTTATCATCTAAAGTAAGCTTATCTAAAGTTTCTTCATCAAAATATACAAGAGTATGTTCTATTCCACCATGTCCTCCTGTTACAAATCCCTCTGCTCCCTTAGCATCTCCAGAAACAACTCTAGCTCTATTTCCTATACAACCTAATACCATAAGTGCAGTATTTTCAACTGTATTTTCATTTCTCACACTAACTCCTGGCTCCACATGGTCTCCTACCCATTTCATACATGAATCTCCCACTTTTACATTGTAAGAAATTCCACCAGTAGCTGGTAATATCATAGGTTTCCCATCTCTACTTATTCTATATGGTGATGATATTATTGGGCTATGTACTTTTCCTCCAACAGATTGCATAACTAAATTTTCTTTATTTGTCTTTATCATGAAATACCTCCCTCAAAATGTTTTATTTCCTATATCTTAATATATTTTTTCATTCAAGTAAATAGTAAAATCTATATAATATTTTTTAATGTTTGATATTTATCACGTTTTATGATAAAATTTTCATATAATAATTATTTTAGGAGGATCTTATGAAATGTATTATTACTGTTCTAGGAACAGATAAAGTTGGAATTATTGCTAAAGTTTGTACTTATCTATCAGAGGTAAATATCAATATTCTTGATATATCTCAAACTATTGTAAGTGGGTATTTTAATATGATGATGATCGTAGATGCTGATAAAGCTTCTAAATCTCTTGAAGCTTTTACAGATGATTTAATAGAAATTGGAAATAATCTTGGAGTAAAAATTACAGTTCAACATGAAGATATATTCAACTGTATGCACCGTATATAAAATTAAGGAGGAATTTTGATGATTTCCAGAGTAGAAATTCAAGAAACTAATAAGATGATTGCTGAGTCTAATCTAGATGTACGTACTATAACTATGGGTATTAGTCTTTTAGATTGTGCTGACCCAGATGTAGATAAATTCAATGAAAAAATATATAAAAAAATCACAACTTATGCTAAAGATTTAGTAAAAGTTGGAGATGATATAGCTAGACAATATGGGATACCTGTTGTAAATAAAAGAATATCTGTTACTCCTATTGCTATTGCTGCTGCTGGTTGTAAAACTGATTCTTATGTAAGTATAGCAAAGACTTTAGATAGAGCGGCTAAAGATTGTGGTGTAAACTTTATCGGTGGTTTTTCTGCCCTTGTTCATAAGGGATGTACCCCTGCTGATAAGATACTTATTGACTCTATTCCAGAAGCTATGAAAGTTACTGAAAGAGTTTGTTCATCAATTAATGTTGGAACTTCAAGAAATGGAATTAATATGGATGCTGTAAAAAGAATGGGAGAAATTATTGTAGAAACTGCTGAACTTACAAAAGATATTGATTGTTTAGGTTGTGCAAAACTTGTAGTATTCTGTAATGCTGTTGAAGATAATCCATTTATGGCTGGAGCTTTCCATGGAGTTGGAGAAGCTGATTGCGTAATAAATGTTGGAGTAAGTGGACCTGGAGTTGTAAAAAGAGCTCTTGTTGAAGCTAAAGGTGCTGACTTTGAAACTCTTTGTGAAGTAGTTAAAAAGACTGCTTTTAAAATAACTAGAGCTGGACAAATAGTTGCTCAAGAAGCTGCTAAAAGGTTAAATGTTCCTTTTGGAATTATAGATCTATCTCTTGCTCCTACTCCTGCTGTGGGAGATAGTATAGCCGAGATTTTCCAAGAGATGGGACTAGAACATGCTGGTGCTCCTGGAACTACTGCTGCTCTTGCTATATTAAATGACAACGTTAAAAAAGGTGGAGTAATGGCTTCATCATATGTTGGAGGATTGAGTGGTGCTTTCATTCCTGTAAGTGAAGACCACGCTATGATAGAAGCTGCTAAAATTGGTGCACTTACTTTAGAAAAATTGGAGGCTATGACTTGTGTATGTTCAGTTGGACTTGATATGATAGCCATTCCTGGAGATACATCTGCTTATACTATCTCTGGTATAATAGCTGATGAATCTGCTATTGGAATGGTAAATAATAAGACTACTGCTGTGAGAATTATTCCTGTAATTGGAAAAGGTGTAGGAGAGATGGTAGAGTTTGGTGGACTACTTGGATATGCTCCTATTATGGCTGTAAATAAATTTAAGTGTGATGACTTTATTAAAAGGGGAGGAAGAATTCCTGCTCCTATCCACAGCTTTAAAAACTAATTGAAAAAATTAGATATCTGAACTTATATTATGATTATAAATAAGATGTGAACCTCTCCCACTTAAAATTACTTTGTAATTTTTGAAGTGGGAGCTTCTTCTTGGGAAGTAGTTGCTTTTGTTAGCCAACTATATTTACCAAGCTAACCCCGTAGTTCCTACGGTTCTTTTTATTTTTAGACTGCTTGTTTTATTCTTAGACCTTCAGTCAATATATTTTTAGCTGCGTTTATATCTCTATCGTGATGAGTATGACAAACTGAACAAGTCCACTCTCTTACATCAAGAGTTTTTCTTGCCATTCTTTTAATAACCACATACAGAGCATATTTGA
>NZ_GL987988.1:496225-547531 GCF_000158195.2 Fusobacterium mortiferum ATCC 9817 | reverse complement strand
GAATTTAGTCAATTCTGTTTTAGGATGAGCTTTGAACATTATATGTACGTGGTCTTTATCGTGATTCCATTGTACTAAAGTTATATGATACGGAACTCCAATTCTTACAAACATATCTTTAGCAAATTCAGAAATTGTGTCATCAAATACATTTCTTCTATATTTTACTACAAGAACTAAGTGATAATACAGCAAAAATACTGAATGACAATTACTATCTAATTCCATTGTTTTTACTCATATTTTTATATATCTACTGATTGTATTATATCACTTTGTCTTCTAAAAAACAATAGGGCAATTCATCGCACCACCTATAGAGGTGGGCGACTTCTTGCCCGTTAGGTTAAAAAAGATGGTACATTCTGGGGAAGAGAAAAAATCAAAAATAGAAATGAAGACCTTTTAAAGTTTATCAAAAATAATTTTTAATCAAGCAACATACAATCAATTATTTTAATAAAAAATTCACTCTCTTTAAATTTTATGATATAATACAGAGTACGATATTTATAGGGGAGTGAAAAGATGAAATTATCAAATGATTTAGGAAAAGATTCTATCTTAAGCTTAGTTTTCAAATTAGCTATACCTGCTATGCTATCTCAGTTAGTTAATCTTCTTTATAGCATAGTGGATAGAATGTATATTGGAAATATTCCAGAGATAGGTCCTATTGCTTTAGCCGGAGTTGGAGTATGTGGACCTATTGTTACTTTTTTAGCCTCTTTTGGTACTCTGATAGGACTAGGAGGATCTATCAATATGTCTATACAGATGGGAGCAAAGGAAAATGAAAAAGCTAAACAGATTTTATCTAACAGTTTTTTAGCTCTTTCTGTTGTTAGTATAGCTCTTACTATTATTTTCTTACTTGTAAAAGATAGCTTAATTATGTTATTTGGAGCTAGTGAGATTACATTTCCATATGCTAATACCTATCTTACTATCTATACATTAGGAAGTTTCTTTGCTATTATGGCTATCGGTTTAAACTTTTTTATAACTTGCCAAGGTTTTGCTACTATAGGAATGTTAACTGTTATCATAGGAGCTATTACAAATATTATTCTAGATACAGTCTTTATCTTTGGATTTAATATGGGAGTTGCTGGAGCTGCTTGGGCAACTGTTATTGCTCAATTTCTTTCATTTTTATTTGCCTTCTTATTTTTAAGAGGAAATAAAATACCTATCCCCATTACCTTTGGAAATTATTCAAAAAAAATTATGATAAAGATTATAACTTTTGGATTTTCTCCATTTTTTATACTAGCTACTGATAGTTTTATACTGATTATTTTAAATATGATGTTACAAAAATATGGAGGTATAGCTGAAGGAGATTTACTTATCTCTTCTGCTACTATTATTCAGAGTTATCTTTTACTTATAACAGGACCACTTATAGGTTTAACTGGAGGAACACAACCTATTTTAAGCTATAACTATGGAGCAAGAAAAATTCATAGGGTTAGAAAAGCTGAAAAATATATTGTAATATTTGCTCTTTGCCTTACATCAATTATGTTTTTTTCTACAAGATTTTTAGCTCCACAGTTTATTAGATTTTTTACTGATAATGTACTTCTTTCTGAAGTTTCTCTTTGGGGAATAAAGGTAAGTGTCCTAGCTGTAATTCCTCTATCTTTCCAATACTGTTTCGTAGATGGTTTTACAGCAGTTGGAAGAATAAAAACAGCTTTCTCTTTATCGGTATTTAGAAAATTTATATATATGGTTAGTACATATTTATTACCACTATTTTTTACAGCTAGATTTGCTTTTTTTGCTCAGCCAGTTGCTGATTTAATAGGTTCTATTGCCTCAACTGTAACTTTTTATTTTGTTTTCCACAAACATTTAAAAAGAAGAATTTTAAAATAAAGGATATTTTACTTTAATGTAGTATAATAGAATCAGATATTATTATCTTAGGGAGAAAGAGATAATAAAAGGAGTTGATATTATGTCAATAAAAGAAAAATATGATTTAAGTGGAAAAGTAGCTATTATTACTGGAGCTGGAGATGGAATTGGTAAAGCTAGTGCATTAAAACTTGCTGAAGCTGGAGCTTATGTAGTTTGTAGTGATTTAAATGAAGAGAAGGCTAATCTTACAGCTGAAGAGGCTAAAAAATTTGGTGTAGAAGCTATTGGAGTAAAATGTAATGTCTTACAGGAAGAGGATTTAAACTATCTTGTAGATACTACTGTAAAAACTTTTGGAAAAGTTAATATTTTAGTTAACAATGCTGGTGGAGGAGGTGCTGGACGTGAGTCTATAGAATCTCTTACTTTAGAGTATATTACTAAAACATATACTTTAAATCTTTTCAGTGGACTTATCTTAACAAAACTTTGTGCTCCTCATATGAAAGCTGATAGTTATGGCTCAATTATCAATATCAGCTCTATGTCAGCTAATATGGTTAGCCACAATATGATTATCTATGGAAGTTCTAAGGCAGCTGTTAATCAAGCTACTAAATATGCTGCCTATGATTTAGGTCCAGAAATTAGAGTTAATGCTATTGGTCCAGGAGCTATCAAAACTCATGCTCTAGGAACTGTTCTTACTCCAGAGATAGAAGCTAAGATGCTTGCTAAAACTCCTTTAAAAAGACTTGGAGATGTAGAAGATATTTCTATGGCTGTACTATATTTTGCTAGTCCTGCATCTGCTTGGACAAGTGGGCAAGTAATCTATGTCAATGGTGGAGGAACTCAAGAGTTAGATTAAAATAATTATATATTAAAAATAAAAATATAATATAAAAAGCTAAAGAAGTAAAGACTCTCTTTAGCTTTTTATTCTAATTATTATTTGTTACTAACACCTTTATTTTTACACTATTATCTATAAATCTCCCAGTACTATTACCTTTAGAAGTATCAGCTATTATTCTAATACTTCCATTATATTTTTTCTTTTCTGTTTCTCCACTTAATATATATGTCAAGTCAGTTTGATCTAACAATGAAACTATTTTCTTCTCTTCTTGGGAGGAACTTTCTTTAATTAAACTAGCTTTAACGTTTTCAATATTTTGTGCAACTCCTCCCCTCATTAACCTAGCTTGAAACTTTCCAACTAACTCTTGTTTACTTCCTTTTACTAATTCTCCAAAATCAAAATACATCTTACTTCCATCATCTATAGCATTGGTGATTGGAATAACCTCTAAATAAAGATCTGTAGGATCTAAAACCTTTGCTTTCATTTTTACAGTAATATTCCCATCTGATCCAAATAAGCTAGAAAAAATTATAAATAAATATATTAACAAATATCTTCCTTTCATCTGCTCTCCTTTAATTGGAACTAGTTGTATCAATTGTAATATCTATCATTATCTCTCCTGTATACTCTCCTGAGGCCATATTTGGATATGGCTTAGCATACCCTTCTAGTAAAAATGTATTAACTCCATTTATTGGAGTTTTTTTACTTTGGGTTATTTTAAGATTTTCTACAGGAATTGTACTAGTAGAGCTAGAAACACTTGTCAATATTCCAGAATTTTTTTGTAGTGTGAAAGTAATAGGATATGAGTTCGGATTTTTTACCGAAAATATCTTTTCTCCTTTTACATAAGTATTGTATGAATCGTATGTTAAAATTCCAAAATCTAACTCTCCATCATCTATTAACTCAAAAGATGGCCCTTTATCTGAGATATTTAATGTAATCTTTCCTACAGTTATATCGTAAAAATTAATCTTTCCTTCTAGCTTTTTATTTTCTAATTTTACACTAGAATTCTTTTTAATTTTTAATAGTGTTTTTCTATTAGTACTATCTTTTTCAAGTTTTATAGTGTAATTATCTAAACCTGCTGTTGAAAGTTTAGATGCTAAATCTTCTACTGTAAAGGCTGCCATATCAGGATTAGAATTTCCTAAAAGAGAATATTCAAATACTTCTCCCGATTTTGTTAATTTCTTTTTAGTTGTATTTCCATTAGCTACTATCTCATCACCTGTTGATAAATCAAAAGTATACTCTTTCCCAACTTGAAAATCTGTTGTATCTATTGTATAACTAGCCTCTTTATATGAAGTTTTAGTAGATTTAACAAACTCATATTTCATCTCATAAACTCTTCCATCATCTATTTGAAATCCAGTATAGAAACTATCACTATAAGAATTACTTTCATTCAAAGTTTTAAGATTAAATATAATTTTATCTTGAAGATCTGATAAAGTAACTGCAGTATTTATCAAATTATAATAAATTACCTCTCTTGATGAATTATCTCTATTATATGAAATTCTAATTTGTCCTCCTCCTGCCCCTCTATCTATTTGTCTACTATTAGATTTTACTTTAAACCCTAAATTAGCAGTTCCATTTTCAGTAACATTTACTACTTCTTTAGGAATAATGGAAGTAATCTCACTGTTAATATAACTTCCACTTCCTTTAATTATTAAATCCTTATACTTATTTTGTTGGAAAGCTCCAATATTATCAGACATTCCAATAAAAAACTGTCCTGTTCCTGTAGCTTTCATATAATCTATTAATAGATTATCAACCTCATAACTAACACTTCCAATATCTATTCCCCTATCTTTTATTACAGAGATATTCATTCGTCCAAATAATCTATCCTCTTCATCATAAAAATCAAGTCTATATTCAGCATCTCCAAAGTAATAATAACCTTTCTTATCTATAAAAAACTCTCCTAAAAGTTCTCCACCATCTATCCCAAAACCCAAGTCTTCATAATTTACATCAACTCTTCCATTACTATGAGAGATACTATTAGCTACTTCTATTCCCTCTTTAAAAAGTTTTATCTTCTTGGTTTTTTTCAAATCAAATTTTAGACCAGAAAGTATTTGCTCTTTAAAACTATATTTTTCTCCTGAGCTATTTGAGTCCCCATCATAAGCTTTTAACTCTGCAAAAATATCTTTCCAACGTCCCCAAGTATTACTTAGAAAACTTCTTAAATCTAACTCCTTAAGAGTTAAAATATCAGGTTGTCTTTCATATTCTATGATAATTTTATCTGGTTGTCCTCCAATTTGTAAATTATCATTAATCCCTGACAATTGTGCTACTACATCTATTTCATAAGTTCCTGAGGGTAAATTTGTTGGAATCAGTAATCCATCATAAGGACCTATGCTTATTCCTTTCCCAGCATCTTTTCCAGCTGTATTATAGCTAAACCTAAAACTATAGCCATGCTGTGAAAAATTATTTAAACTGAATTTAGAATATACTTGTCCACCCATTGTAATAATTGGATTTGATTCTCTAACTACTCTTACATTTATAGTTCTTGGATCTCTTTGAACTAAAAATTCAATAAGTTCTGGAGTGGTAATATCATAAATATTTCCCTTTTTATCACTTGTACGTAAAACTCTTCCTGGAATTTCATATTCTCTTATCCCATAAAGTCCAAATGCTTTATTTTTATAACTAGATGGAATATTTATTGTAAAACCATGATACAATTTTACTTGTGGAACTGATGTCCACCATGTTCCTCTCCAATCAGCTGCATAAATAACTTTATGAGCTATTTTTGAAGATGTAGAATCACTTACTCCAGTAAGTTGCTTTGTTTTATCAAATTCCCAAACATCATTTATTGTATACCCTTTTAGTAATTCTATATCCCACCAAACTGATACTGTAGCATTAATTGGTATATTTTGTGAAGTGTCTCTCTTATTAAAAGTCATAGATTTATTTTCAAATCCTCCCTCTATGCCATTAAACCACTCTGTATACTCCTTTCCTCCATCCATAGAAAAACCACCTTTTTCTAGAATTTCACCTGGTATCATCTTTCCTAAATAAAAACTATTTAAAGTAGTATTTCCAGGATTAACTGTTCCTGTACTTCTTGCTCTTCTGGTCTTTGGTATTTCTTTATATTCATATACTTCTAATAATTTTCCTGTTTTGCTATCAAGTTTTGAAATATACAAAGGTGGGGTAAAATTTTGAGCTATTTCTATGTAAATGTTATCCCTTAGGTTTTCTATATCTTCTTTATAAGTAAACTCTAACTTTTTACCTTTTGTATCTCTATTAATATTTTTACCATTTACTTTAATATCCCTAGGAATTAAATCTGTTGAAGTAGTTACAAGATACTTAGGTATTATTCCCTCTGTTTTATTTATTTCAAATACCATATTTCCATCCTCTAACTTAGAATATGTTATCCCCCTAATATTAAGTTTTTCTACTGTTAAATCAAGTATTGCTTTCTCTCTTATACGAGCTGTAGTATATGTTGTTACCTCTCTCAATGGATTTTTAGTTACATCTTCCTGTTCTATTTCTGAAAAAGATACTAAATAACTTGATAACAATAAAAATATAAGTATAATTTTTTTCATTTTTATCCCCTTACGAAACTATATTCATTTTATTCTACAACTGTATATTTTTGTTTTATTCTATACCTAAAGTTTGTAGTAATTCCATCTATTTTTTCCAATTTTCTCTCTGTTATTATTATAAAAAAATCTTTATCTCCTACTTCTCTCTCTGCTACTATCTTAAAACTGATTCTTTTAGTTTCTTTAGACTTTAAACTAAATTTTTTATGATCAATTCCTATGTTTTTAGTTCCATCAATTGCTAAAATATATTCTAAAGTTTCATTACTATTATTTGCAATCGTCATTATTTTTTCAACTTTTTCCCCTTTTTTTAACTTTTGATTAAAATCAAGAGAATCGATAGAAATTGCAAAGATATTATCTCTTATTAAAAATAATATTAAAACAAAGTATATAAATTTGAAATATTTCATTTTTAAATCTCCTGTATATTTATTAATTTGTAGTCTATTTTTTCCTTTAGAAGAATATATTTTTTATTGATATATATTAAATTATCTTTCTTTGTTTTAGCTATTATTTTACTATCACTGCTTCTTATAAAGTAGTATTCATCTTTTACTTCTCCAACTACTACCTCTGAACTTCCCTTTTTTAAATTTTTAAATTCTTGTTCTAACTTAACTCCAGTATAAAGGTTATAGTATTTCAAACTTTTTCTTTTAAAATTACCTAATCCATATATATCATCATCAATTTTTATAATATAATCATGTTGAGTATCTACATCATTTTCAATTTTATTTTCAAAAAATTCTCCACTCTTTATTAAACTATATTTCCCTTCATTTTCTATAATGAACCCAGTATCTACCTCTTGACTTATATTTTCATAAATATTTTCAGTAAATTTCAAATTAAATAAATTTATAAGTCCATATTTATTGTCTTTTTCATAAACTAAAATATCTTTTTTATTTGGAATAATTCTATCTATTTTTAAAACTTTCATATTAGAAGTAAAATAGAGTCCTTTTTTCTTTCCTAACCAATTTCCATTCTTCGTTATATAAAGTTCATCAAAAATAGGGTTTAATAAAATCTTTCCTTTTGAATCAATTATCCCTTTTTTATGATTATCAAAGTTTTGATAAATAGAAAACTCTCCTTTAAATTTCTCTAAAATTTTATATTTAAAATCAATCAAAATCTTACCATCTTTATTTATAACTCCATATTTATTATCTTTTTTAACAATAAAGGTTCCTATATTTCCACTCTCTAAGACCTCTTCAAAGCTTAAACTTTTATCATAAAAATCCAGATTTCTAAGTTCATATCTATTTTTTATTTTCAATATATATCTATCATTTACTCTCTCTAAAATTTCCCCATCATAATTATTTTGAATTTTTTTCTGTTCAAGATTATATATGTAAGTTCTACCTTGCCTAGTAAATATTAAATTACTATCATTAATATCTATAAATTTTATACCTTCGAGATTGAGCTCTTCACTTTTTAACATAGCTACTCCTCTCTCCCCTACATATCCAACCATATTCAAAATTAATTTTGTTAAATATCTTTTATGCTGTAACTTCCTATCCTTTAAAACTACATCTACTTCTTTTATTGCTAATTTGGCTGTATATCTTCCACTTAAAACATTTTCTGGAGCTTTACACAAAATTACTATTTCTTTTCTCTCTAGAGGTTCTAATTCTAATGAAGTTAAAGATAGACTACACCAATCACTCATATCCATTTTCTTATTAGTTTTTTCAAAATAAAACCTATATCTTACTCTATCTTCACTTTTATTATAAAGCACAAATTTTTTATAAGCTCCCTCATTATCAATTCTTTCTACAAATTTTACTGGATAAATATTAATATATGAAAAACTTAATTTAGATATTAATAAAAATAAAACTAATAATATCTTCATCTCTATTCCTCGCTATTTTTATTATCACTTTCTAGATTTTTAATCAACCGTCCATATACTTCAACTATAACTGGAGCATATCCTACATATTCTCCTTCTAATTGCTCAGCTGTATATGTTTTGTCATCTATTTGTGTCTTTTTTAAGATAGCATATACTTTTACTCTTCTTCTCTCTTGTATAATATCTATCTCTCTATTCCCTTCATCTATCATATATTTATCAACATTTAACCATTTTTTTGAATTTGTCATTAACCCATCTGATGGAAATTTTAAAATTACTTTTTTACCAAAATCCTCCTCGAAATTATCAGTAAAAATCTCTATTATTCCTTCACCTGTTACTATATTTCCAATTTCACTACTATTTATATCTTTAAACCTTATAGGTTCATAAACTTTTACCATTATTTTTGCAAAGGTTGTAGTTGATAAAATTAATATTAAAATTACTAATTTTTTGAACATTTTTGTCCTCCGTTCTAACTATTCCTCTCCTATTTCCACTGTCATATAGATACGTTTTTTATAGCTTCCCTCATTTGATATCCTTTCCCCGTATATTTTGACATAGTTATTCGTTTCTATCCTTTCATTTATATACTTAGGTGAATAAATATAAGTATCTTCCTCGCCATCATTATCGATATCAAATACCATATCACTATATTTTATAGAATAATAATTATTCTTTTCAGGTCTTCTATTCAATTCTAAATCAAAAGGAATTTCTAAAATCTCATTTCCTAAAACAGTAGCATAAATATTAATATCAGAAACTATTTCTAGAGGAACATAGACATTCACTTTCATATCTAAATATACATTATATACCTTTTCAAGTTCTCTTACCCCCTCTTTTGTTATGTATCTTTTTTCTTTATTGACTTCTGGTAAATTTAATTCTTTTATTTTATCTAATTTTTCCTTATTATATAACTCCTTATCTACTTCAATAAACTTTTCTAATTCTTCATCATTGGAAAAAATTATTTGAGATAAAGCTAAAAAAAGTATAAATAAACTTAAATTATTTTTTATCATTTTTTCTCCTATAATTCACCATATAATTCAATATCTTTTTTAGATATTTTTAATGTAATCTCTTTTCTAGACTCTACATTTTTACAATTTAAACAAAACTCTCTTATAAGAGGAGGTAAATTGTACTTTATCCCAGTATATTTTACTGATAATTGATACTCTTCAGGGATAAGTCCACTTATGTCGAAATATCCAGTATTATCTGGAGCGACTAATTCCAATATTTTCCCTGTTTTATCCATAACTTCAATTAAAAGATTAGAATAAAAATCTTGCTTTTCAAATTCTACTCCTTCAATATCTTTATCAAATTCTATCTTTCCTCCTATATTAATAAGTGGCTTTACTGGAATATATACTTTTACATTTGAGCTGTAATTACTCAATATTCTTATTTTTTCATTATTTAATGTATAGTTAGGATTTTTTATAACTATATTTAATTCATGTTCCATTCCATTGGATAATGCAAAAAGAGTTGCTTTCCCTACTTCATTTGTAACAGCTATTTGTTTTCCTACAGTTATCTCAACTCCTTTTAGAAATTTTTCTCCTTTATCATATTTATCATTTCCATTCTCATCAATAAAAGTGACAATATCAGCTCTTGATACATCAGTATTATCAAGTTTAAGCTTAGGATTTTTTAAGTCAACAACTTTATCAACTCCAATTTTATAATTTCTCTCCCCGTTACTAGCTAAACTACTTCCTATTGTAAATAAATCATCTAACTTCATAGTAACTCTCAAACTTATCATATCTTTCTTTTCTTTCTCATATTTCAATTCTGTTGAAACATCAAAAAGACCTTTAAAATTATTATTATAAAGAGTCAAAATGCTCTCATAATTTCTTCCTGAATCTTTCCACCTATTTTCTAATTTTATAGTCATATGTTGAAAGCCTGCATAATAAGCTCCTAAACTATAAATATTTTTATCAGAATCAATTAAATCAACTTGTGTATTTGCCATAAACAAAATATTTTTATATTTTTTATCTGCAGATAATCCAATCTTAGAATTTTTTTCTATTTTCCCTCGATAATCTTTCTGAGTGTCATAATTATATTCTAACCTTAGGCTTTCATTTACATCATATTTGAATCTAAAATTATTCATCTCTTTTTGAGAATAATATTTACCATATTGAGTCTTACTAAAAGTTGCACTATACTTTTTATATCTAATTTCTCCAAGTCCTGTATATGTATAATTATCCTCATAGTTCTTTTCATTGTTACTCAATTTGGAAAAAGCTTTTTCTCCATTTAATTTTAAAGTATAACCAATGCTATTATATACTCCACCATATATTGTTTCTAAACTCCCATAGTTTATATAAAAATTTTTAGGTTTTGCTTCACTATAATCGTTGAATAATTCAATCTCTCTACGAACACCTGCTCCAATTGTCAACCTATTAGTTACTCCATAATAAGCATTTGCTATTCCTCTATATTTACCTCCTCTATACTTATCTTCGTTTAGATATAAAGAGTATTTTACTTCATTCTTAGCTTGCCTATTGTAATCTTGAGTTGGTTTAATCTCCTTTGTATATATCTGGTTGTCGTTCGTATAAATTTTTAATTCATAAGTTTTATCTGTTTTTATTAATTCATTGTCAAAAATTACAACCCCATTATCATCATCTTTTATCTCTATGGGAGTTCCCATATATAGTAACTCTACCCTACTTCCAATAGGAACACTCTCTCTTATTATTACTTTTTCTCCTAGATTAAAGTATCCCTTATCTTTATAAAATGAAAATCCCCACTCTCTACTAGTACTATTATCTTCCTTTTTTACCCTTCTATTCTCAATAGTAAAGGTATGTTCTTTCCAAATATCTTTGTAGTTTAGGTTTAGAGTTCCCAAATAGCTATTTCTTAAATCATATTTTCCTGTAAACTCTCCATATAAAAGTGCTCCTTGATAACTTATCTCTCCATTCCAGTCTTTTTTATAGCTTTTTTCAGTTGAACCCTTATCAAATTCTTGCTCTCCTTTAATTCTTAAATATCCAGGTGCAAAAAGTTCTCTTGTCCCTTTTATAACTTTTTCATTATTTTTTTCTATCTCTTTCTTTTCTAGGCTCTCTTTTTTAAACTCAAGCAATCTTAAAATATCTTTTGGTTCTGTGAAGTTCAAGGACATTGTTATTTTTAAGTTTTGTTTATCTATATCTAAATGATTTAAGAATAGCTCTTTAAATGTTTCTTCTTTTAGAAAAATACTATCATTTTCTTGAAAAAAAGAGTTTTCTATTACCCTATTTTGAAAATATATTCTATTTTTCAATAAATCAATATCAATCTTTTCTAACTCTTCTCCTATGTATAAAGTCAACTCTTTTTCTGTTTGCTCAACATTCTTTAATCCAATTATCTCAATAAACTTTGTTAAGTCTAAGTAATTAAGATTTTCTCTCTCTCTTACAATAAAATTATTTGAAACATATCTATTATTTAGCTTTAATAAATATAACCCCTCTTTTTCCTCTATTTTTTCCATTTGACTTTTTAATATTTCATAGTCTTCTTTTGTTAGTATATTTTGATTATACATCTCTGTTAACTCTTCCAAACTATACTCTATACTAAATGAGTGTAAAGATAGAATAAGATATGCATATAAAAACATTATTTTCTTCATCTTAAAATCTTCTCCAAATTAGTATTAATGAGTCCTTCTGCTATATAGATATTGTCTATATAGCAGAAGAACCCATTTAGGGTTCTCTAATAATTAAAATGTTTTAGCTCCTTCAATATCAGATGTATTTTCTGCTGGTTTTTGGTTAGGTACTGATATTTTTACTGATAATCCAGTATCTGTAAATAATCCAGTCGTAACACCTACATCTGTAGCATCTGCTGAAACTACTACAGTTCCTCTATTTGTTTTTACTCCTGCCTCCCCTTTAGGTTGTGCTAAACTATAGTCAATTTTAACACCATTTAATGTATTAGTTTGCTTGTTATCACTTACTTCAGTTCCATCAGCTTTAACTATTTTATATGTTGGTTCATTTGCAAAATATGATTCTTTTCCAGCACTAGTCAATAATCTTGCTATAAATGTTCCATTTAATGTTTGCTTAGATTTTCCTTTTATTAAATCTCCAAAATCAAGAGCTAATGATTTTCCATCTGGACCAGCATTTAATACTGGTGTAACCTCTAACATTAAATCTGTTGGTTCTATTACATTTCCTGTAACTACTAGTGGTAATAGTGCATCTGTAGTTCCTTGTGCTTGATTAACTGGTTTTACAACTGCTCCAAACGATGTTGCTCCCACAACTAACATTGCTGCTAAAAATAATTTTTTCATCTTGCTTCCTCTCCTTATTTTTTATTTTATTTTTTTATTTATAAAAACACCCTTCTGAGTATTATATAGCTCTATATAGACTATGTCATCTCCAGCATTAAAGTTATTAATTTCAACTTCAAAAGTTTCTCTGCTATTTCCACTAACTCTTCCTAACCTTTTGGAATCAGCCTTATTTCTCTCTCTATCTTTAAACTGGGCTCCCAAGGTTATACTTGCATGTGAATTATTTATAACATCCATCTTACATACTAGCTTTTTATTTTCCTTTGTATAAAATTGTATGTTTTCTACATCTAAGGTCTCTTCTCTTTTAGGATTTCCTACGTGGGCTGTCATAATAATCTCAGGAACTAATCCAATTGTAGAACCACCTGTTATTTTATCTTCCTTTCCCTTTTTTAGTTCTGGAACAACTATTGGTGTAAAAGTTAATTTGAAAGAATATTCTCCTGTAGGTAAATTAGTACTACTTCCACCATAAATTTTTAATACGCCATATGTATTTGGGTCTAGACTCAATATATTAGGGTATATTGACATATCTTTTGTTATATCAATATCGCCAACTCCACTTATCTTCACTTTATATATTGCTCTATGCATTGACTGGTTATAAATTTTATACTCTCTATATCCATTTCCACCTACCTCTTCATCAAAATCAATACTATCTATTAAAAATGAAAAACTAATTGTTTTTAATAAAAATAAAAATATCAAAATATATCTCAATGTATATCCCTTACTCCTTTCGTTTTAAAACTATTCTAATACAGTTTACTTTTATATTTTAAAATTTTTTATAATTTATTTCTTTTTTCCTAATCTAACTTAAAAATTTATAATTTAATGTAAAAAGTACTAGAGCGTTACAAACATCCTAGTACTTCTAGTATAAACTTTATTTTAACATTTTTAACTTTAGATACATTAATTTATAAATATTTCACATTAAAATATTAATACCTAAACATTTTAGTCATTATTTTTTACATTTAATTTTAAAATTCTATATTTTTTTTATTTTTAATACTTATCCATTTAGATTCTAATTCTTTTAATTTAACCTTACTTACATATAATGTTTGTTTATTTTTAAAAATAATTCTTTCCTCTTTTAAATCTAAAATCTCTACTGCCTCTATATTAACAATAGTTCCTCTATCTAATTTATAAAAGGACTTTATTGTTTCCAATCTCTCTTCAACCTCTGAAAAATTTCTTTTAATTTCAAAACTACTTGAGTTTCTTAAAAAGAAAGTAGATCTCCTTGTAACACTTGAATAAGTTATATAGTTTATATCTTTTGTTTTAAAAAATCCTCTTTTAAATTTTCCAAGTAAATATATCTCTATATTGGCTAAATTTTCAGCTTCCAATATCCACTCTCTTGGAAAAACCTCATCCTTATTCTGTTTTAGTTCAGGAATAGAATTATGCATACTTATTATCTTCCAATCTCCATCTTCATAAAAAAATATTGTTGTTAGCCTTGTTTCCAAGCTTCTTTTTTCCTTATGAAAATATATAATTGTTAGATCACAATATGAAGATATTATACTTCCTAAGTTTCTTTCAATATAATTATTTATATAAAAACTAACTTTTCCACCTATATTTTTTATTCTATTCTTTAAGCTCTCTAAAAATTCATCCTTATTTTTAGCAATTTCTAACTTACTAGTTCCAATTCCTACAAAATTTTCAGAGACTAAACTTTCAATTAAATGAACATCATTTAGTATTAAGTAATTAAAAAAAAATGTTTTTAATATTCTTTCTCCTATTTGTTCCATTAAACCCCTCCTTTTAATTTTTCATAAATTACTTTTTATTTTTATAAAGATTTTCTTATAAAAGTAAAATATAATAATAAAGTAAAATTAATACTAGAAATTTAAACATTAATATTATAAGTCTATTTTACTATATTTAAATTTTTAAACACACCAAATTTTAAATATTCAGCATTAATATATACAAATTTGTACATTTAAGTTGAAATATTTTACATTTTAAATTATTTTATATTCTATAAAAAGAAAGAAGTATGAATTAAGACTTTGGATTAAAAATAAAATTTCCTAAATCATAATCATACTCCATTTGTTTTTTATTAAATTTATGTCAAATTATATAATTTATACCTAGTACATATATAATATTTTATATCCTATAAAAAGTCAATAGATTATTTTTTAGCTTTTATTACTTTCTTATTATTTTTATAAGAAAATTAATCTATTTTTATCCTCATCTAAAACATAATCTTGTGAAAACATATAATCACACTATCAATAAATTATTATAAAGTTATTCTTCTACATTTATTTTGTATATAAAACAATTTTTATATTATATTTTTTTATTTTAGAAAAACTTGACTTTTTTTATATTTAAGAGTAATATTCTATTACAATATTTTTATTTTAAGGAGAAAAAGATGTTTGAAAAAAGATATAAATCCCATCATGATGTAAAAGATGTTATTAATAAGTTAACTAAAAAAAGTATAGTAACTCCTTTTACATTCAATAAGTTACTCAATGAAGAACCAGAAAACAAAGAAGCTGGAATCTATGTTCATACTCCCTATTGTGATAAAATTTGCTCATTCTGTAATATGAATAGAAAGCAAGTATCCAACAATTTAGATGACTATGTTGAATATTTATGTAAAGAATTTGAAAAATATGGGAGTAAAAAATATGTTCAAGGAAAGGAAATTACTACTATATTTTTTGGTGGAGGAACTCCTACTATATACAAAGAGTATCAACTTGAAAAAATATTATCCACTCTTACTAACAGTTTTAATATTTCTTCTAATTGCGAATTTACATTTGAAACTACTCTTCATAATTTAACATTAAAAAAATTAGCTATTATGGAAAAATATGGAGTCAATAGATTAAGTATTGGAATACAAACTTTTTCTGATAGAGGAAGAAAACTGTTAAATAGAACTTATGAACAAAAAGAAATTATTAAAAGAATAAAAGAACTTAAAAAAAATTTTAAAGGGCTTATTTGTATTGATATTATTTATAATTACTTAGATGAAAGCTTAGAAGAAATCGAAAATGATGCTAAAATTGCCACTGAATTAGAAGTTGATAGTATTAGTTTTTATTCTTTAATGATACATGAAGGTTCAAATCTTTCTAAAGCTTTAAATGAAAATAAATTAAATTTTAATTACCAAATTTATAGAGATAAGGAATTACATCATACTTTTTTAGAAAAAACACTAAATAATGGATATAAATTATTAGAGCACACTAAAATTACAAATGGAAAAGATGAATATAGATATATAAAAAATATAAACTCTTTCTCTGATTTATTTGCTATTGGAGTTGGAGCTGGTGGAAGAGTTAAAAATATTGAATATTTTAATTTGAATAAGTTTATTACTTTCTATGCTAAAGATTCTAATTTTAAATACAAAGTAAAAAAACTTTCTGGAATTTTACAATATCCTGAAGTAAAATTAAGCAATATTAGAGAATTAACAGGAGATAAAATATATCCTGAAATATTAAGACTCTTACAAGAGTTTCAAAAAAGTAAATACATAGAATTTTTTGAAGATTCATTTAAATATACACTAGATGGTATATTTTGGGGTAATAGTATTGTTGCAGTTTTAATTGAAAAAATGATAGAGTTAGAATAATTTTTACTTCATTAAAAATATATTTTAAAAATAACAGTAATAATTTACATAAAAATTTCTTTAAAACTTTTTATTTTGAATTTTAAAATATTTTATAAAATAAATACTTGACTTTTGATTAAATATAATATATAATTCATTTAATCCTTTCTTTTAAAGTATTTTAATTTACTTAAACTAACAATTAATATAAAAGCTGTCAGTGTTATAAAAATCTGACAGCTTTTATATTTTTATTAAAAACTTTATTTCCAAATTCTAAAAAATCTTTTAACCATCAAAGGAAAATCTCATTCTAAGCTCAAAAATTTAAAAAATGAATTTTTTCATTTATACGATTGTTACTAAAAAAGTTGAGTACTGGATTTACTCAACTTTTTATTCCTATCTTATCATTAGAAAGTATAACTTATTCCTGTATAAAAAGTTCTACTATCTGCTGGTATTACAACTGCATAACTTCCTGGAGTAGAATACGAATAATACTTCTCATTAAAAATATTATTAATTCCACCATAAATACTTAATCCATTTGGATGATTATATTTTAATGATAAATCTACAACAGTATTCGATTTAACTAGACTATCTTCATCTTTGTCAGCTTCATTATAAAAATTATTATATTTTCCTGTATATTTCCAAGCAATTCCAGTACTTAGATTATCTGTCATTTCATAATCAACTTTTAGTGTCAACATATGTTTAGGAACTTTTTGTAATCCACTATTTGACCAATCAATCTTATTTCCATCTTCTATAGCTTGATTTCCTTTATCATTATACTTACTCTTTCCCTTTAAATACGAATAACTTTCTTCAAAAGAAAACTTTCCTAAACTTTGATTTGCACTAAATTCAATTCCATATCTATCTGTTGCTAAATAGTTTACTGTTCTAGATTCACTTATTCCATTTACATATACTCTATTCATCTGATTATCTGTAGTATTATAGAAAAGAGTTAGATTAAAAGCTGAACCCCAAATATAATCTCTCCATCCTATTTCATATATATCAAATATTTCATCTTCAGCTTCTGTTTTTACATATATTTTGTTTCCTTCAGAATCTAAAACTCTATCAGAAATTTGTTGCCCATCAGGTCCAGTAAAACCTCTTTCATATCTTGCATATACTTTACCAGTATCTCTGTAATTATATCCAATTGACAATTCATAGTTTTGATTTTTTCTCACACTAGTATCATTTCCAGGTCCATCTGAAGCTTTTTTATCAAAACTCCAATCTGTAATATCATATCTCATTCCTTGAGTAAACTCAAATTTTCCTCTTTCATATATATTCATAAAATATATAGCTTTTACAAATCTTTCATAGTCAAATTTAAGTGGAACTTCTTTATAAGTATATTTTCCATCATATTTTATATAATTTCCATCTACAGTTTGACCAGGCATAACTTTATCTCCATTTGATATTTTCCTCATCTTATAATCACTGTAATGTAGGCTAGCATTTTGTTTAAAATAATCTATTCCAAATAAAATACTACTTTTTTCCCCATATTCAATATTTAATTTTGCTTTTGTTCCTATGGTCTCTTGATACATTTTAGTATCATCATCATCGTTATTGGTAAAATACCCATCACTTTTAAAAGCATCTACTGAAGCAGTTATTGATTCATTTACTGCATAGTTATAACTCAGTTTAAAACTATCATCTTCTCTATCACTGCTTAAATAACTTCTTTTCTTTTCTACTATTTTTAGACCATTTTTATCTACACCAACTGTTACATTTTGATATTTAGGTCTATAATCTTTACCATATTTTTCTAAATTACTTTTAGTTATTGCTTTTATAAATTGCCCCTCTTCCTCTAAATGACTATACTTAAAAGAAAAACTTTGTCTATCTGAAATTCTATAATTAAATCCTCCTGAAAAATATTGAGAATTATTATAAGTATCTACAAAATACCAATCTTTATCACTTTTAGAATAATTAAGTTGAACTGTTAAATCATCATTAATTTTTGTTCCTGCATTCACATAATATTTTTTTTCTTTATCTTGAGAATACTCATATCCAACTTTATTAATTGGTTTACTCATAGCTTTTAAATTAGTAGTAATATTAATTACTCCTCCTACAGTACCATTTCCATATAAAACACTACCACCTCCAGGGATTACTTCTATCTTTTCAATCTGTTCCACAGGAACAACATCATAGTTTGTTCCATAAGGATGACTTACTAAAGTAGTAATAGGAGCTCCATCTATCATAACTTGAATATTTCTAGAAGCTTGATCTCCTTGTCCTCTAATATCAATCTCTCCCCATTGTGTAGTTCCTACTGTTATTCCTGGGACATCATTTAAAACTTGGGAAACTGATGTGTACCCCTTTTCATCAATTTGATTTTTATCAATCACAATTACATTTTTAGTTGATTTTAATTTTTCAATTTCAATATAATCAGGATTAATAAAAGTAGCTCCCAATTTAATATCTTCTGAAAAGGCTAAATTCTTAACTTGAACGATTGCTAATAGTAATAGTAATAATTTTTCTTTTTTCATTTAAATATTCTCCCCTCTATTTTTAATAATATTAATTCTATATCAAAATATTTTGAATGTCAATATTTTTATATTGAATTAATTTGACTTTTTTAATTTTTTGATATATCATTTTACTAAAATAATGAGGTGATATTAATGAAAAAAATTTTTTTGCTATCTTTAGGAACTATCTCTTTAGTTCTAGGGTGTCTTGGAATTTTTCTTCCACTACTTCCTACCACGCCATTTTTACTTTTAAGTGCTTTTTGCTTCAGTAAATCTTCTGAAAAATTTCATAAAGCTCTTTTAGAAAATAAAATTTTTGGACAATATATAAGAGATTATCAAGAGAAAAAAGGAGTTACTTTAAAGAATAAAATTATTGCTATTAGTATTCTTGTAATTAGCATAACTTTTTCTCTTACTAAAATCTCAAGCTTTCATTTAAAATTATTTCTAATCTTAGTTTTATTTGGAGTTTCTTGCCATATTTTAAGACTAAAAACTCTAAAGTAATTTAATTTGATATTAAAAATATTTTATTTTTTAATTTTTTACTTGACTTTTATCTAACTATACTATATAATTCAATTAATCCTTTCTTTTAAAGTATTTTAATTTACTTAATTAACAACTAATATAAAAGCTGTCAGTGCATATAAAAATCTGACAGCTTTTATATTTTTTGAAAAATATTTTATATCTAACTTTATTTTTATAAAAAAAAGAGAAGCAATTTTTGCCTCTCTCTCTATGAAACTATAAATTTATAATTAAATTCTTAAAATAATTATATGCATTTTCTAAATCATTTTCATCTGGATGCTTACTTGCATCTTTCCATCTTTTTATTCTTTCAGGGTTTGGTCCATGAGGATGATCTGGTCCAAATTTTGTTTTCATCATCTCTATAAGTTTTGGATCAATAGCTCCTTGACAATGATAGTGTCCTACTACTTCATTTTCATTACCTTCAAATAATTTTTTTATTCTCTCTATACAATCCATAGCATGTTGTGAATCTGGATAAGCTCCTAATGTAAATATGAAAGCTGTTTTCTTTTTCTTTATTGTTTCGATAAATTTAAGAGCCTTTGTATCAGCAGTCCCTTTATCTATCCAAGTCCCTACAACTATTAAATCATAATCTAAAGTTGTTACTTCACTGATATCTTTTACTTCTATCTCTGTAAAAGCTTTTGCCGCTGCTTCACAAACTTTTTTAGTATTCCCTGTTAGTGTTGAATAAGCAATTAATGTTCTCATCATATCCCTCCTAGTTTTAGTTACTAAAATTTATATCATATTTTAATTATAATGTCAAATTATTGTAAAATATTTATTTTTTATTGACTTTAAATCAAAAAAATATTATTATATTTATGTTAAAATTATTTTGAATATAAAAATATAAGTAAATATTAATAATAGATTAAATATGTATACTTTAGAGGAGGATTTAGATGATTAACAATTTATTATTATTTGATAAGAGGTATAAATCTCATCATGATAGTACTGGACTTATTAGCAAATATGTTCCTAGTGAAAAAGCTGATAAATCAAGTTTTGAAGCTATGCTTGAGATAAAACCAGATGATAGAAAAAAAGCTATCTATGTACATACACCATATTGTGATAAAATATGTTCATTTTGTAATTTAAATAGAAAACAACTAGATGGTAGCCTAGATTCCTACGCTGAATATATAGCTAGTGAATTTGATAAATATGGTCAAACAACATATTTTAAAGAAAGCACTTTTGATGTTATTTTCTTTGGTGGAGGAACTCCTACTGTTTATAAACCTAAACAACTTGAAATCATACTTCAAAGCATTCAAAGAAATGTAAAACTCGGAGAGAACTATGAGTTTACTTTTGAAACAACTCTTCATAATCTTACTGAAGAAAAATTAGAAGTAATGATGAAATATGGAGTAAATAGACTCAGTGTAGGGATTCAAACTTTCTCAGAAAGAGGAAGAATTTTCTACAATAGAACTTATAGTAAAAATGAAGTTATTGAAAGACTTAAAAAACTAAAAAACTTCTTCAAAGGAGAGATATGTATAGACATTATCTATAATTTCCCTGACCAAACTATTGAAGAGGTTATAGAAGATGCTAGAATTGTGAAAGAATTAGAACTTGGAAGTGCTAGTTTCTATTCTCTTATGGTTCATGAAGGATCTAAGCTTTCTAAAGATATTGAAGCTGAGAAAGTGATAATGGAAGAGGATATGAAAAAAGATTATCTTCTTTACTCTCATTTTATTGATGAAATGTTAAGAGAGGATAAATACTACATTTTAGAACTTACTAAGATAGCTAAAAATGGTGGGGATACTTACCAATACATTCAAGTTAGAAATAGTGGTGGCGATACTTTCCCTATTGGAGTAGGTGCTGGAGGTAGTGTTCAAGGAATTGGAGTATTTAGGATGAATAAAGAGATGAGCTTTTACTCTAAGCAGACTGAATACCATGCCAAATTTGCTAAGCTTTCTGGAATAATGCAGTTCCCTATCATCTCTAAGGAGAGTATTAAAGCTATTTTAAACGAGGAAGAGTATAAGTACTTCTGTGAGAAAATGAAGAGTTATGAAGAAGAAAAACTTGTTATTGAAAAAGAAAATTCCTTTAATTTCACTAAAGATGGAGTTTTCTGGGGAAATAATCTTTCAATAGATATTATCGGATATATTTTAGATAAAGTTTTTAATAAATAAATTTATATAATTTTATTTTATTAGTCTAATAATTAATTTAATGTAAAGGAGAGATATACATATGAATAAGAAAAAAGCTACATTGCTTTGGGCTCTACTTGCTGTATGTGCCTATGGAGAAACAAATAGTATTGACTTAGGAAAGAGTGTTATTTACTCTACTACAGGATTTGCTACTGAAACTAGAAAGATAAGTGCAAGTCCTACAATTGTAACAGCTGAGGAAATTAAAGAAAAAAATTATAAATCTGTAAAAGAAGCTTTACAAGATATACCATCTGTAAATATTATAAATAATACTTTTGGTTCTATGATTGACCTTAGAGGACAAGGAGGATTAGATGGAAATTCTGCTGGAGCTAAAGCTAATGTACAAATTCTTTTAGATGGAGTAGCTATAAATTCTCTTGAAACTTCAATGGTTAGTTCACCTATCAATACTATCTCAATAGATAATGTAGAGAGAATAGAAGTTATTCCTGGTGGGGGAAGTGTTATCTATGGAAGTGGTACTTCTGGTGGAGTAATCAATATCATTACTAAAAAAGGAACAGGAACTAGAGCAAATGCTGGTTATAGTTATACAAGTTTCAATGGTAAGAAATATGATGTATCTGCTGGACACACAATAGGAAAATTTGATATTGATTTATCATATAGTAATAATGAAGCTAAGGGATATAGAGATGATTCTAAAGATGATTCTGAATACTTCCAAGGTAAAGTAAGATATGATATCAATGATAATCACAATGTTGAATTTAAATATAATAATTATAATGCTGGTGCGAATATATTGGATTCTCTTACTAAGGAGCAATTAGAACAAGATAGAAAAATGGGAGATACTGATGGCTTTATCACTAAGATGGATACTGATAAAGATGACTATACTTTAACTTATAACGGAAAACTATCTTCTAATTTAGATATTAATACTATTGCTTTTTATAGTAAAACAGATATGTTAATGGATATGCCTGGTGCTGGAGTAGAAAATATGATGGGAATACAAATTCCATATACTTCAGATGTAAAATGGAACTTTAGAGATGAGAAAAAAGGAGTTAAAACTAAATTAAAATATAGCTATGGAAATGATAGTTCATTAATTTGGGGTATTGATTACATTAATAATGATGGTGGAAGATATGGAAAAATAAACAATACTCTTGATATGGGAATGATGGGAAAAAAACCTATGAATGTTAAAACTGATATGGATTTAAATAAAGATACTATAGCTACTTTTATTATGAATGCATATAAGTATAATGATTTTGAATTTACTCAAGGAATCAGATATGAAAAGTCTGATTATGAAGTTACTAGAGCCCAAAATGTAACTCCACCAATGGGTAAACCTACTTCATCATATCAATCATTTGAAAAAGATGAGGATAATTATGCTTGGGAATTATCAGGAAGCTATAACTATTCTGATACTGGTAGAACTTATTTAAGATATGAAAGAGGATTTACTTCTCCTGGTCCATCATTATTAACTAATAAATATGGTGGTAGTTATTACTTAAATAATCTTGATTCACAAACATATAATAGTTTTGAAATTGGTATGAGTGATTATAAAGGATTTACTGCTATTAATTTATCCCTTTTCTACTCATTAACTGATAAAGAAATCTATACTTATATGAGTTCTGGAATGACTAATAGTAATATTTTAAACTATAATCTTGATAAAACTGAAAGATATGGCTTTGAAATTAAATTAGAACAATATATTGATAAATTAACTTTAAGTCAAACTTACCAATATATTAATGCTGAAATTAAAAAAGGAAAAGAAAAGTTATTTGATGGTAACGGTAATGTAATTACTGGAGAAAATCTTTCTGGTAACAAAATTGCCGGTGTTCCAGAACATAGATTTACTTTAGGGGCTAAATATGACTTCACAAATAACTTCAATATTAATGGAGAAGTAGTTTATAATGGTAACTCTTATATCAACAATAACAATAAATATGGAAAGCAAGATAACTACGTTGTAACAAATATTAGAGCAAACTACAATATGGATAATGGATTATCACTATTTGCTGGAATCAATAATCTATTTGATGAAGAGTACTGTACTTCTGTATCATATAGTCAATCAGAAGGTTACACTTATGACCCAGCAGCTGAAAGAAACTACTATGTAGGATTTAGATATAGTTTATAAGATAAGAAGAAATTAAAATGTGAGGAATTATATGAAGAAAATTTTACCTATCGTGCTTACAATAGGAATTATCATAACAGGGATACTTGCCATACCTATGGGGAGTGTCCCTATTCCTCTGGAGTATATATTTTCTCCAGGAAAAGCACCTGATTATATAAGAACAATAATTTTTAACCTAAGATTACCTAGAATAATTATGTCACTATTAATTGGAATGATGTTAGCATCTAGTGGAGCAGTGGTACAAACAGTATTTCAAAATCCTCTTGCCGATCCTTATATTATTGGAATTGCAGCAAGTGCTACTTTTGGAGCTGTAATTGCCTTTGTGCTAAATCTTCCAGATTTTATGTATGGTGTCTTAGCTTTTATAACTTGTTTAGCTAGTACTCTTCTTATTTTTAAAATGGCTAAAAAGGGAAACAAAGTAAATGTTGCCACTCTTTTAATAGTTGGAATTGCCGTTTCATCTTTCTTAGGAGCATTTACATCTTTTGCTATGTATCTAATTGGAGAAGATTCCTTTAAAATAACAATGTGGATGATGGGGTATCTTGGAAATGCTACTTGGAAAAGAGTTATCTTTATCTTAATTCCACTTGTTCTATCACTGATATATTTCTATTCCAAAAGACATGAGTTAGATGCTCTATTATCTGGTGATGAAGAAGCCCACTCATTAGGAGTTGATGTAAATAGATTAAAAGTGAGAACACTTACTGTGTCTGCTCTTATTGTAGCTTTTTCAGTGGCTTTTTCTGGAATGATTGGTTTTGTAGGGCTCATTGTACCACATACTATTAGAATGATTGTGGGTCCATCTAATACTAAGATGCTACCTAGCACAATTTTAGCTGGTGGATTTTTTCTACTCATATGTGATACCTTTGGAAGAATTGTTCTTGCTCCAGTAGAGATTCCTATTGGTGTAATTACTGCATTTTTTGGAGCTCCATTCTTCCTATACTTAGCATTAAAAAATAAAAGGAGAGATTTCTAATGGAAGCTATAAAAATTGAAAACTTAAATTTCTCCTACGGGAATAGAAAAATACTTCAAGGTATTAATTTAGAATTAAAAAGAAATAAATTAACAGGAATTTTAGGTCCAAATGGTTGTGGAAAATCAACTCTTTTAAAAAATATTTTAGGATATTTAAAAAGTGAAAGTGGGAATATTTATATAGATAAGATTCTAAGTAAAAATATATCTCAAAAAGAGAAAGCTAAACTTCTTTCTCTGGTTCCCCAAAAATCTCAACTTGTATCTGCTATGGATGTAGAAGAGTTTGTACTTATGGGAAGACTTCCCCATTTAAAAAATAGTTGGGATGGGTATTCAAAGAAAGATGTTGAAATTGCTCAACATCATATTAAAGAGCTAGACTTAGAAAAATTTTTACATAGAAAAGCTGTTAGTCTTTCTGGTGGAGAGTTTCAAAGAGTTCTTTTAGCAAGAGCTCTCACTCAAGAAACAAAAATTATTTTATTAGATGAGCCTACATCTGCTTTAGACTTAAATCATGCTTTGGATTTAATGAAAAAAGTAAAGGATAGTATCATTGATAAAGAGCTTACTGCAGTAGCAGTACTCCACGATCTGAATCTTGCTGCCATGTTTTGTGATGAAATTGTCATGTTAAAAGATGGAAAGGTATTTTGCCAAGGAACTCCTAAGGAAACTTTAACTAAAGAGAATTTAAAAGCTGTCTACGATTTAGAATCTCAAGTTTGTTATACAGAAGAGGGAATTCCTTATATCATTCCTAAATTAAAAGGAGGAAAATAAATTGAAAAAAATAATTTTTTCTTTTATGTTTATACTATACTCTCTATCTTTTTCTGCTCTAAAAGTAGAAAATAATCAAGTTATAGATAGTTATAATAATAAGATTGAACTTAAAGAGTATAAAAAAATAGTTGTTTTAGATCCTGCAGTAATAGAAACTCTATATTTAATTGGGGCTGAAAACCATATTGCTGCTATTGGAACTATAGCAAGAAGTAAAATTTATCCTGAAGAGAAGGTAAAATTACTACCAAATGTAGGACATATTAATAATAGTAGTGTTGAAAAAATACTTTCTTTCTCTCCTGACTTAGTTTTAATAAATGCTATGTCTCCAAAACTAGGTGATACATTAAAACCTTTCAACATTCCTTATATAGTTGTTGAAGCTAATAGTTTTAATGATATTTTAAATAATATAAAACTTTATGGTAAGCTTACTGGAAATGAAGAAAATGCTGATTTGCTTTACAATAAATCTATTGAAAAATTAAATAATATAAAATCTAAAATTACTGCTCAGCCACTTAATATGAAAGGAACAGTGCTATATTCAACTTCTCCTATGATGGCTTTTAACTCTAAATCTCTTCCTGGACAGATATTATCTCTTCTAGGAATTGAAAATCTAGCAGATAATTTAGTTGGAGATAAACCTATTATATCCCCTGAGTTTTTATTACAACAAAACCCAGATTTTTTAGCTGGAGCAATGAGTATTTCTAAACCTGAAGATATTTTAAATAGTAATATAATAGTTAAGGAAACAACTGCTGGAAAAAACAATAATCTTTTTATTGTAGATTCTACAAAAATTCTTAGAGGTTCTCCAAGAATTTTTGAGGCAGTTGAAGAATTATATAAAGAGTTAGAAAATTTAAAAAATAATTAAAGAGATGGAACTTTACAGTTCCTATTTCTTTATAAAATTATTTTGATAATCAAAAATTTAGTTTTTCAGAAAGGTTATAATACTATGAAAAAAATTACAATTTTACTTTTTACTATACTTTCTTTTTTCTCTTTTGCTGAAGAAAAAATAAAAATTGGAGTTACTCTACAACCTTACTATAGTTTTGTAGCTAATATTGTTAAAGACAGAGCAGAGATTATCACGCCTGTTAGATTAGATATTTATAATTCACATAACTACAGTCCTACAGTTGAAGATATGAAAAAAATATCTTCCCTTGATACTATAGTTATAAATGGATTGGGTCATGATAGTTTTATCTATAAGCTGCTTAAAATGAGTGGAAAAAATATCCCAATTATTGAAGCTAACAAAAATATAAAATTAATGTATACAGAAGGAATATGTACCCACGAACATAATCATGATGTGCATGAAGAAGAACATCATCTTGAACATTCACATAATGAGGAAGTAAATTCCCATACCTATATCTCTATAACTGAGTCTATTGAGCAAATAGAGTATATTGCAGATCAATTAGGAAAATTAGATCCTAAAAACAGAGAATTCTACTTAAAGAATGCAAAGGAATATACTGATCGTTTAGCTAAACTAAAAAAAGATGCTCTTAATGAAATCAAAGATATAGATATCTCTAACTTTAAAGTTGTTACTTTTTATGCAGGTTATGACTATCTTTTTAAAGAATTTGGAAAAAAAGTCGATATAGTTATTGAGCCAGCACATGGAGTAGAACCTAGCATAGTACATTTACAACATATTATAAAAAAATTAAAAGCTGAAAATATTAAAGTTATTTTTGGTGAAAAACAATTAAAAAATAAATATATGGAAATTTTAAAAAGAGAAACTAGAGCAGACATCAAAGAACTTTATCATATGACTGGTGGTTCCTATTCTGCTGAAAGTTTTGAAGAGATGATTTCTCAAGACTTAAATGAAATTGTCTCTGCTCTAAAAAAAGAAAAATAAAAGGATAAAAAATGGAAAAATATGAACTAGAAATTAAAAATTTAAACCTTTCTATTGGTAATAATTCTATCTTAGAAAATATTAATCTCAAGATTAAGAAAGGGGAAATTCATTGCTTAATTGGACCTAATGGCGGGGGTAAAAGTTCTCTTATAAAATGTATTTTAAAAGAACTTAACTTTCAAGGGGATATTACCTTCCAAAATAATCATAAAAATATCATTGGATATCTCCCTCAACATATCAATCTTAATAATTCTATCCCCTTGACTGTTAATGAATTTATATCTATTAATTCTCAAACGTCCCCCTGCTTTTTAGGTTTTGATTTTAAAAAGCAAAGGCAGGTTGATAATCTTTTAAAAAAATTTAAACTATATGATAAAAGAAATTCAATTTTTACAACTTTATCTGGTGGAGAAAGGCAAAGAGTATTATTATTACAATCTCTTCTCCCTACACCAAATTTTTTAATTTTAGATGAACCTTTAACTGGTATGGATAAATATGGAGAAGATTTCTTTATTTCACTTATAAAAGAACTTAAAGAACAAGGAATTACAATACTATGGATAGAACATAATTTATATAAAGTAAAAAAATTTGCTGATACTGTTACTTGTATAAATAAAACAAATATAGCTTGTAATCTTTTAGATAGTAATTTTTTTGAAAAAGAAATCTCAAATATTTTTTGTAGGTGATTTTATGTTGGAAATACTTAATTATTCTTTTATCACAAATGCTCTTATTTCAGCTTTATTTATAGGACCACTGTTAGGAATTATTGGAACACTTGTTGTAAGCAAAAAAATGGCTTTCTATTCTGAAGCCATAGGGCACGCTGCAATGACAGGAATAGCTATAGGAATAATATTAGGAGAAAATTATTCGACTCCTTACTTCTCTACCTTTGGTTATTCTATCTTATTTGGAATTTTGATTATATATACAAAAACTAAAACTGATATAGCCTCAGATACTCTAATTGGAATTTTTTTAGCAGTCTCTATTTCCATTGGGGCTTCTCTTTTAACTTATACAGCTGGAACAATTAATCCACATATAATTGAAAATATTCTTTTTGGCTCAATACTAACTATTGAGAAAGTAGATATATATATCCTAATAACTATAACTGTTTTAGTTTTTATTATTTTATATCCTTGTTACAATAAATTTTTATTAATCAGTATAAACCCTAGTATTGCCTTAGCTAGAAAAATAAATATAAAATTTTATGAGTATCTTTTTATCATTCTGCTAAGTATCACTACAATAGGAGCTATAAAAATAGTTGGTTCTATTTTAGGTGAAGCATTACTTTTAATTCCAACTGCTTCAGCTAAAAATATATCTCATTCAATGAGAGCCTTTATTGGATATAGTATTTTATTCTCAACCCTCAGCTGCATATTAGGAATAATTCTTCCTGCTTATCTTACTCTTTCAATTCCTTCAGGGGCAGCTGTAATTCTATCTTCTACAATTATTTTTATAATAAGTATAATTATTAAGAAATTTAATTTTAACGTATAATATAAAGGAGGAATTTTATGAAAAAAATTATTTTATTTTATCTCATTGTCAGTGCTTTAAGTATAGCTGACGATGTTAACATTGATTTAGGGGATTCTGTTATCAGGAAAAACTATTCAGAACGGGAATTTTTTGTTGCTCCAAGAGAGATTAAAAACACCTATGTTGTTACTCAAGAACAAATTCAGGAAAAAAACTATAAAAATGTTGAGGATGTTCTTAGAGACTCACCTGGAGTTGTAGTTAATAATACTGCTTTTGGACCAAGAGTAGATATGAGAGGTAGTGGAGAAAAATCTCTTAGTAGAGTTAAAATTCTAGTTGATGGGGTAAGTATCAACCCTACTGAAGAAACTATGGCTAGCCTTCCTATAAATTCAATACCCATAGAAACCATTAAAAAAATTGAGGTTATTCCTGGAGGGGGAGCTACTTTATATGGAAGTGGTTCTGTTGGAGGGGTAATTAATATTGTTACTAATTCAAATGTCACTAAAGATAACTTTTTTATGGATCTAAAATACGCTTCTTTTGATTCTAGAAATTTTGGATTTGCTGGTGGAAAAAATATAAATGAAAAGCTCTATCTTAACTATGGTTTTAACTATGTTAATAGTGAAGGATATCGTAAAGCTGAAGAAAATGAAAACATTATATTCTTAGGAGGATTTGATTATAAATTTAATGATAGAAATAAAATTCGTTTTCAAGTAAGAAATTCAAGAGAGAATCAGAATGGAACTAACCAAGTTTCAAAGAAAATTTTAGAGCAAGATAGAACTGCTCCAGGATTAAATTTAGATTTAGATACTGAAAATAGTAGCTATACTTTTGATTATGAAAATAGATTTAATGACAGTTTGACTTTCTCTTCTACCTTCTATTATCAAGAACAAGAAAGAGACATCACTACTGAAAGTATTGATGATATTATAATTATTGCAAGTGATAGAAATCATACCCATGTACAAAATCATTATAATTTCTATGATGTAAAATCTATTATGAATGCAAAATTTTCTGAAAAAAAATATGGAATAAAATTAAAAAGTAATTATGAATATGACCATGGAAACCTTATCTTAGGTTATGATTTCTATAGTTCAAATAATAAAAGAAACTCTTTTGTTAAATCTGAAACTTTAAAAACATATAGTGATGGAAATTCATATATAAATCTTAACCCTAAAGATAGAAAACCTGTAATTAATAGTGTAGATATTGATTTAACTAAAGAATCACATGGACTTTACGCTTTTAATAAATATGAACTCACTGATAATATAGATATTACTAGTGGAATACGTGGAGAATATACAAGTTACAATGGAAGTAGAAAAAATGGTCCTAACTCTATGCCTTTTCTAGCCGCAAAAACACAAGAAATAGAAACAGATAGAAATTTAACTAACTATGCTGGAGAAATAGGAGCTCTTTATAAATATAGAGATACTGGTAATATTTTCTTAAGATATGAAAGAGGATTTGTCACTCCTTTTGCTACTCAATTAACAGATAAAGTTCATGATAATCAGTTAAAAAATCCTGATACAGGAATTATAACTCCTCCTATTGTTAATGTTGCTTCTATATATGTAGCTAATAATTTAAATTCTGAAATAACTGATACTATTGAATTAGGTATCAACGATTATATATTTAATTCTTTATTTTCTCTTTCATTCTTTGTAACAGATACAGAAGATGAAATTACTTTAATTGAATCTGGAGTTACTAATCCAGCTATTAAGAGATGGAAATATAGAAATATTGGAAAAACTAGAAGAATGGGACTTGAATTGCAAACAGAACAATATTTTGATAAACTTAGTCTTAACCAATCTCTTTCTTTAGTTAATGCTAAAGTTTTAAAAGGAGATAGTGATATCAATATCAATAAGAATGATAAAATTCCAATGGTTCCTGAAATGAAAATAACTTTAGGAGCGAAATACAGTCTAACTGATAGATTATCTCTATTAGCTAATTACACTTATATTAGTGAAAAAGAGGTTAGAGAATTAGATGATAAAGATAATATTAAAAAATTTACTATTGATAGCTATGGAACAGTTGACTTAAGTACTCTATACCAAATAGATGAATATTCTAATTTAAAACTTGGAGTAAAAAACTTAACTTCTACTAAGTATAATCTTAGAGAAACAAGTATTGAAGCTTTTCCAGCACCTGAAAGAAATTATTTTATTGAATTAAATGTAAAATTCTAAAAATATTAAAAGGAGACCAACTATGAAAAAACAACTAATTATGTTAATGTTAATTATTGCTGCTCAAAACAGTTATTCTGAGACTGATATCTACAGTAAAGATGGAAATTTTAGAATCTCAGTTGATTCTGAATTTATAACAACTTTTGAAAAAGGATCATATGAAGACTTATTAAGAATGGTAGATGAAATAAATAGACAAAATGGAATAAATTCTGATTATCTAGATAAAGGAACTACTGTTGGAGAGGGATATAATGATGTTGATATTGTTCCAATAGCTCAATTTACAACTAACAATGAATTTATTGAAGAGTTTACTTCAATAAAAGGAATAAATACATCAGATTCATATTTTAATGTTTCAGATTTAATTAATAACAATTTATCTAAAAATGAATTAGATAAGTTACAATATAAAAGAATAGGGAATCAAAAGAGAGTTTATCTTGGAAATGGTAATATTGTAAAAGATTTAAAAATTGTCAATTCTTCAGATTTTGAAAATGAAGTAGAAAATAGTAATAAAAATAGTAATACCAAATACCTATTAGAAGGGACATATAAAAGTATCGAATCCGGAGTAAGAAATCAATTAAATATTTCTATGGATGATTATTATTCTAAAATTCAAGGAAAAAGTAAAGAAGAAGTAGTAAAATATCTACAAAAAAAATTAAAAGAAGTTAAAGATATTGAAACTGTATATAAAAACGGAGAGCTATATACAGTTTGTAATGGAAAAGAATGGAAAGTTCTTTGGGAATTAGAAGCAGTATCTGTGCATCAACCTGGTGAAACTGATGAAAATAAACAATTTAAAGATGAAGTTTTTACAAAAATCTATATCTATGACTCTTTTAATAGAACAAATGATAGTTCTGGAAAAGTCTTATATAAGACTGATGGTAGTATAGTTATTGAAGATAAATTCAATTATGACAAAGCATATACTCAAATATCATCTGGGTATAACTCCACAAAATCTTTAGAAAAAATTATTGAAGAAGCTAAAAACAATCAAAATTCCAATAATAAAATTTTAAATCAATATTTTAAAGATAAAAATGAACTTTCAAATGAAGAGTTTGAAAAAAAATGGATAAAACCATTTGAAAAGGGTGGAGAATTTGATACAGCTCTAAATAACATGAAAAGTGAAATAGCCCAAAAAAGAAAGGATTTAACTCCTCTTAAAGAACAAAATTCAACAGCAAAAAAAGAATTAGAAAAAATAAAAAATGATTCTAGATTACCTGATGACCATTATATATTCACTGGAGGCTGGTATTCAAAAGAAGAGGCTAAAAAATATTATGATAAACAAACTAAAGAAGTTCAAGAATTACTTGATAATTATGTTAAATATAACAAAATTAAAGATGAAACTGATGATAAAATATTAAAAATAGAATTAGATATACAAATGGAAATTCCTAAAAAGTATGGTTTCTATAAGTGGGGAACAGAAGATGAAAGTAAGTGGACAAGTTTTGTTATAGGTGCTAAAGACCTTGTTGATGGTATCCTAGGTAAAAATATCGAACTTAGAGGAAAAGGGAGAATAGATGGAATTATAGATTTAGGAGAAGGTAACAATCAACTTACTATCACTGAACAATTCACAGGAAAATATGGTACTAATGTTATTTTAGGAGCTTATTCTCAATTAAAAAATATAGATGTGGTTAAAGTTGGGGGACAAATTGGAACTGATTCTTCTGCCTCTCTTTCTGGAAGAACTTCTCTTTCAATGGATATTGACCCTACAGTAAAAAATAAAGAAGGACATCTAATACAACATGCTTTTAAAGATTCAGATAAAGATATTATTTTTAAAAGTTTACACTCTATTTTAAATAATAAGTATAGGAATGATTTTGCTATTGAATTAATGGTTAGTAGAATTAGCGAAGACTCTGTTATTAACATGGGTAGAAAATTAGAATATGAAGCTTTTGATAGAGAAAGTGGAGAAATATTAGATTATAAAATATCTATGATTTCAGATTCAATTGCACATACCTTAGATAAGTTAGAAAAAACTGATTTTGAGGGAAATACTCTTTTAAAAGTTAATATCAAAGATTCTTTAAAAATGTTAAATGATAAAGAAAATGAAGTTTATGCAAGTATTAAAAATTCAGGACATCTATCATCTCTTTTTGCTACTTTGACAACTACAAATAAAAGAACTAACTTTACAGCTGAAGAAGATGAAAAAGAACTAAAAAAAGATATTACACTTGCTAAATATCTTAGAGAAAAAAATGCTGAAGAGATTATAAAAGATTTAGGTCAATTTAATTTTTCTAAACTTGAAGAAGACAAAATAAAAGAAAATATTAGTAATCTTAAAAATAATACTGTTATTACTATTGGACAAAAAAGACATGAACAATTAGCTAAAGTTAAAGAATTAAATCTATCTGAAACATCGCAAAAAATATCTGATTTAAATTTACAAAATGATATAAATAATTTAGACAATCTAACAGAAAATGAAATAACTGAAAAATATAATAACTTAAAAAAGTTTTATAGTAATGCACTTGAAACTTTAAAATCTCATTTAGATGAAGAAAATCAAAAGATAGATAGTGTTAAAAGTTTAAACAGTAAATTATCTTCTTTAGATAGTGCTATTAGATGGTTTGATAAGTATGGAGATAAAAAAAATAATTTAAAAGAGATTATGAGATATGCTCTTGAAATTCCACAACTTATTTCTAAAGTTCTACTTGAAAATGAAGAATCATTAGATAAAGCACTTTTAAAAGATTTAAAAGCTCTTGAAAATAAAGAAGATATATTTGATTATAAAGAATTACACTCTATTCTTTACTATACTCAAAGACAGGAAGAAGTACTAAAAGAATTACAAACTCTTATAAATCAAGTTCAAAATAAAAATATTTATTCTAGACTAAATAAAGTAGCAAAAGATGAAATCTCTACTTTTACTTCTATCCCATTTGATATAAATAACGACTTTTCAGTTAACAAAAATTATGTACATGGTGGAAGTATTTTAACTAAAAACTCTTATGATTCTTTTAAAGGAAATATCTATAGTGGTTATGGTATATATGAGACTGAAATTAATAATATGAACTTTGGATTTATTGTAGGAGGAGCTACTTCTAATCATAATGAAATAAAAAATGATACCCTTAAAGAGGTTACTACAGAATCTAAAATTAAAGGTGTTAGTGCGTATTTAGGTGGATATAATAGAAACTTCTTAACTCCTAAATTACAATGGCTAAATGGATTTGGATTACAGTATGGAGAGTATGAAGTAAATAGAGAGTTTAAAAATAATTATCAAGAAAACAATTTCACTTCCAATACAAATGTATATGGAATAAATTTATACTCAGGATTAAATTATCAATATTCTTTAAAAGATGACTTAGCACTTAATTTTAGAGGGCTAGTATCTTATTCATTTATCTCACAAGAAGATATTAAAGAAAAAAATGCTCCTTTAGCCTTAAATATTAAAGCTCAAAATTATAATTATTTAGATAGTGAATTAGGAGTAAGCTTAAATAAAACTATCTTTAACCCTAACTCTAAAAATACTCTATCTGGAGGTATTTTTGGAAAATTTGGTATATTGGGATATGACAATAAAAATCTAAATGGTAAATTTAATGATTCTACTAGTTCAATGGAAATCCAAGGAAACAAATTTGAAAAAAATTCTATAAAATTAGTTTTAAACTATGATGTTTCTTTAAATTCAGGAATCAACTATGGATTAGAAGGAACTTATACTACAAATGATGAATATAATAATATTACCTTTGGGCTAAAAGCTGGATATCGTTTTTAATCTAATTAAAAAGAAGCTGTAATAACATAACAGCTTCTTTTTTTTATTAACACTTTTATATCAAAGAGTAAAAACAATCTAAATACTCTTTAATTAATTCTTTCTTATCATCTCTTGGAACATATATAGCAAATATCTCTTTCTCATCTTCCCCATAGAATCTTATTGAACAACTTTTTCTTCCAAACATATTATCCTCTACTAAGAAAATCTCTTTTATTTTATCAACACTTAAATGTCCTCCTATTGAAGATTCTGGGTCATGGAAATTTAAATATCCATGAGCATAAAATCCCTTTGGAAACTTATCTTTTATTTCTAAAACAAAGTTAGGAGTTACTACTAATAGAAAAACTTTTTCCCATCCTCTTAATATTTCAAAAAGTTCTTCTCTTTTCTCAAGAGGATATTTTCTTACTGTTGGAGCTTCTCTTAATACCTCTATAAGAGATATTCCTAACTCTTTAGCTATTTTTTCTAAAGATATTTTCTCATTTTCTTTTAATAATTTCACAATTCTATTTTTCATCTCTTTACTCCTTTTATCTTCTTATTTTTTAAAATATTTTGTTCTTAATTTAATTTTATATTCAAATTATATTATAATTTAAAATTTTTGTCAATATTATCTCTCATATTGAAAATAATAAAAAAGAGTATTATAACTTTTAATTACAATACTCTTAATTTTATTATATTATTCTAAAGAATAATATAATATTTTTTTATTTAATATCTACTACTGGAAATCTATTTGGTAACTTTACTCCAGCTCTATCTAAAACTTTTTTACTTTGTTTTTTAACTTTTTCTAAAAGTTCTTTCTCATCTAAGAATAAAATTTTCTTCTCTTTCATTAACCATTTTCCATTACACATTGTAGATTCTACATTTTCACTGCTCATAGCATATACTATATTAGCTATTGGGTCTACTAATGGTAGAGCATGAATAGTATCAGGATTTAAAACTATTAAATCAGCTTTTTTACCAACTTCTAAACTTCCTATCTCCTTCTCTTGTAAAGCACATTTAGCTCCATTTATTGTTGCCATCTCTAAAACCTCTTCAGCAGAAACACTCTTAGGGTCTAATGTTCTTCCTTTATGTAATAATGATGTTAAATACATATCTCTCATCATATCCATCCTATTATTAGACGGTGCTCCATCTGTTCCTATTCCAACAGTAATACCTTTCTCCATCATCTCAGGAATTCTAGCAAAACCTAAAACTACTTTCATAGCAGCTGCTGGATTATGAGATGCTTTTACATCATAAAGTCTAAATAAATCTATCTCTCTTTCAGTTAACCATACTACATGGGCAGCTACTAAATTAGGTCCTAAAGCTCCTAGTCTATATAGGTGCTCCACTGTTGTTTCTCCTCTAGTAGCTCTTGTATAATCCATCTCCTCTTTTACTTCCAACACATGCATATGTATTCCAGTATTATACTTATCTGCTAATTTTTTTGTTCCTACTATTAAATCATCTGAGTTATTAAATATAGTTCTTAGTCCAAACCAAATTTTTATTCTTCCATCAGCTGCGTTATTATATTTTTTAAATAACTCCTCTTGCTCTCTTAACTCCTCTTCAGTAGTTTTTTGCCAAGGTTTTGGAAGTCCCTCTCCATCGTCCATAGTAGACTTACAAAGGCAAGCTCTAAGTCCACATTTTTCTACTGCCTCTACCATAGCATCTACATATTGTCCCCCAGCTTCTAAGAAAGTTGTAGTACCTGATTTTATCATCTCTACACAACAAGCTATTGATGAAATTAAGGAATCCTCATAATCAAAGCTACTCTCATATGGCCAAATTCTCTCTCTTAACCAAGTAAGTAACACTACATCATCTGCTATTCCTCTTCCTAATTGCTGTGAAAGATGTACATGAGTATTTACAAGTCCAGGAAGAATAATTTTTCCTTGTGCATCATAAATCTCTACATCGCTATCTAATAGTTTTTCATCTATTTTTCCAATGGCTTTTATTCTATCATCTTCAATAAGAATAGAACCTCCATTAAAAACCTCTCTTTTTTCATTCATTGAAACTATATATCCATTTTTAATTAAAAGTTTTCCCATTATTTCCTCCTATCTCCAAATTAAGTTTACTAATGAAAGAGCTCCTATTATCCATAAAACTGTATTTATTTTATTCCACTCTTTAGCTACAGCATGCATTATAATATAGCTAACAAATCCAAAACTTAATCCAATACTGATACTATAAGTAAGTGGCATAAATATTATTGTAACAAAAGCTGGAACTGCTATCTTTATATCAGATAAATCTAAGTCTCTTACACTTTTAAACATAAATACTCCTACCATTACAAGTGATGGAGCAGCAGCAAACATTGGTACTATTCCAACTAATGGAGTAACAAGTAAAGCTAATAAAAATAAAATAGCTGTAACAAATGAAGCTAATCCTGTTTTTGCTCCTGCTGCTATTCCTGCTGCAGATTCTCCAAATGTAGTAACTGTACTAGTACCTAAACAAGCTCCTATTATCGTAGATGAAACGTCAGCAAACATCATTCTTCCTAAACCTTTATATTTTCCTTTTTCATCTACTAGACCTATCTCTCTAAAACAAGCTATTAAAAATCCTAATGAATCAAATAAGTCTATAAACATAAAAGAGAATATTGAACCAAATAATGAGATTTTAAAGGCTCCAAAAATATTTAATTTAAAAGCTATTGGTTCTATACTTGGTGGCATAGATATTATAGCTTTAGGTAATTCTACTAATCCTAATATCATTCCTAGTACTGTTATAATTACAATACTTATCAGTATTCCACCTCTAACTTTTTTTAATTCAAAAATTGCCATTAAAACTAAACCGAGTATAGATAGTGTAACAGGTAAGTCAAATTTTCCTAATGCTACTAATGTAGCTGGATCTGCTACTATTATTCCCATATTTTTTAAACCTATAAAAGCTATAAATAAACCTATCCCTGCTGTAGAAGCAATAGTAATCGGTGTAGGTATAGCTGAAGCTAACTTTTCTCTAAGCCCTGAAGCTGCTAATATAAAAAAGAAAACTCCTGATATAAAAACTACTCCTAAAGCATCTTGCCAAGGTACACCTTTTCCTATAACAAGTGTAAAAGTAAAAAAGGCATTAAGTCCCATTCCAGGTGCCATTGCTATAGGCACATTTCCTATAAAAGCAGCTAAAAATGTTCCTATTGCTGTAGCTAGACAAGTTACTGTAATTAAAGCTCCTTTATCCATTCCAGCTAAAGATAAAATTGCAGGATTTACAAATATTATATATGCTATTGCTAAAAATGTTGTAACTCCTCCAATTACCTCTGTTTTTACACTACTTTTTCTCTCTTCAATTTTAAATACTTTTTCTAACAAAGTGTTAGTCATCATTTCCCTCCTATTATAAAAGTCTACTTCCATTTTATTAGAAAATGTGATTTTTGTCAAACTTTTTTGTTTGAATTTGAGAATATTATATTTTTTTCATATTAACATAAAATAACAAAATATTTTAAATAAAAAAGAAGAATATTTTACTCATTATTATCTACTCTTCTAAAGAATTTTTTAGTAAAATATTCCTCTTCCTATTTTATTTTTCTAATTTATTCAATTCCTCTTCTAAAATATCAAGTAATCTATCAAACTCTACAGCTACAGCATGGAAGCTTTCAAATTTTTCTAAATCCACTCCTGCCTTTTTAAGTTGATTCATAGGATGGTCATTTCCACCAGATTTTAAAAGTGTTAAGTAATCTTCTTTAGCTTTGGCTCTTTCCTCTTCGCTATACTTAGTATTAGTTATTCTATCATATAGATTTGCTGATGAAGCAAAGCTAGTAGCATATTGATATACATAATAAGGAGAGTTAAAGAAGTGTGGTATTCTTGCCCAGATTATTTTTTGTAACTCATCCATAGTGATGCTATCTCCAAAATACTCTTTAAATAGATTATTCATTATTCCGCTAAGAACATCAGGAGTTACAGCTTTTCCCTCCTCTATTAACTTATGAGCTTGATACTCATAGTTAGCAAATAGAGTTTGGATATAGAAAGTTCCTACAATATTTCCAAGAGCTTGCTCTATCAATGCTATCTTCTCAATAGGGTCATTTGAATTTTTAATCATATAATCTAGTAGTAATCTCTCATTAAAAGTAGAAGCTACTTCAGCTACAAATATTGTATAATCATGTGTAGCATATGGTTGGTTTTCATTTGATAACATTGTATGTAGTGTATGTCCCAATTCATGGGCTAATGTAAACACATCATCCAAAGTTGATTGATAGTTTAATAACATATATGGATGTACATCATAAATTCCTATTGAATAAGCTCCACTTCTTTTGTTTTCAGTTTCAAATACATCTATCCAACCTTCACTTATAGCTCTATTCATCTTAGCAGAATAATCTTCTCCAAGAGGTGCTACAGAATTATATACCATCTCTTTTGCCACATCATAATCAAAAGTTTTATCATATTCTACTATATTTATACTATTATCATAGTAGTGATACTCTTTTAAACCTAAAGCTTTTTTTCTTAAATTTACATATCTTTGTAGCGGAGCATTATTATCTATTGCTGATTTTAATAAAGTTGTATAAACTTCAGTTGGAACATTTTTAGGCTCAAGTGCTTTTTCTAAACTAGAGTTATAGTTTCTTCCTTTAGATGAAGCCACATCTCTTTGAAGAAGTGCTCTATATATTGCTCCATAGGTATTTTTATTATTATCAAAAGCTCCATATAGTGCTTCAAAAGCTTTTTTTCTATCCTCTTGATTTCTATTAGTTGCTAAAACTTTTGAATATACTCCATTTGTAACAGGTCCTTCATATCCATCAGAAAGTTTTACCTCATTCCATTTCATATCAGAGATAGATAATTCTGCATATATATCATGAGGAGCTCCCATATATTGCCCATAGTAAGAAAGTAATTTTTCTTTTCCTTCATCTAGTACATGCCCTTGCAATCTATATATTTCCATAAGTCCAAATCTATTATCTTTTAGTTCTGGATTTTCATCTATCCATCTTTCCATAGTCTCTTTGGGAATTTGCAAAATCTCTGGTGTTATCCAAGCTGCACTTACTGAATACTCTGTATATATAGCTTGAATCTCTTGAAGTTTTACAGAAGATACCTCATCTTTAGAATCTAAATCTTTTAACATATATACATATACATAAAGCTTATCTAGTAATCTTCCCATTTTTTCTTCTAATTTGATAAGCTCTACAAATTTTTTGGAGTCATCTTTTATTTGCCCTTTGTATTGTGGAATCTCTTTCATCATGGATTTTAAAGTTTCTAAGTCTTTATCCCACTCTGCCCAGTCAGGATAAAAATCTGTCATATTCCACTTATACTTATTATCAATCTCACTTCTTTTTAACAATTTTGTTTCCTCCTTTTGTGGTTTTACAATCTCACTCTTTACAACTTCACTTTTCTCCTTCTTTTCATTAGTTAAATAAAGCCCAGCTAATGCTGCAATAAAGCCTACAATTATGAGATTTTTCATATTACCACCTCTCTAGTCCAATTTTTTTAGTTTTATCTCTCTATCTTTTGGAAGAATCTTATTTAAAACAACACCTGAAAAAGCTGCTAAAGCTAATCCTGATACAGAAACTGTTTGCCATATACTTATATTATCTACTGCTATTCCAAGAACAAATATTATAGAAGAGATTATTAGATTTCTTGAATTACCAAAATCAAGTTGTGCATCTACAACAGTTCTTACTCCTACTGAAGCTATCATTCCAAATAGAATTACAGAAACTCCTCCCATTACTGGTAATGGAATAGTTTGTAAAAGTATTCCAAATTTTCCTATAAATCCTAATATAATAGCATAACAAGCTGCTATCCTTAAAATAGCTGGGTCATATACTCCTGTTACTGCTAACACTCCTGTATTCTCTCCATAAGTTGTATTAGCTGGTCCTCCTAAAAATCCTGCTGCTATTGTAGCAAGTCCATCTCCTAAAAGTGTTCTGTGGATTCCAGGATCTTTGAAGAAATCTTTTCCTACAACAGCACCATTAGTTGTAATATCTCCTATATGCTCAATAAATACTACTAAAGCTATTGGAGCTATGGCTATTATTCCTGTCAAAGACATAGATGGTATTGTAAACAGATCACTCGCTGCTTCAGTAGAAAGTCCTATCCACTTAGCTTGAGATACTACACTAAAATCTACCATTCCTAAAATAGTAGCTACAATATATCCTACTATTACAGCAGCTAATATTGGTATAAGTCTTAAGAATGATTTCTTCATCATTGTGATAGATACCATTGTTAAAATTACAGAAAAAGCTACTATTAAACTTTTAGTATCAAATTTTCCATTAGCATATCCAGCCATATTTAAAGCTGTTGGACTCATTCTAAGTCCTATAAGCATAATAATAGGTCCTGTTACTATTGGTGGGAAAAATGATTTTATTTTCTCCACTCCAAAAGTTTTTACCAAGAAAGACATTATTACATATATAAGCCCTGCAGCTATTACTCCACCTTTTATAGCTCCTATTCCTTCATTTTTTAAAACTAATGTCAATGCTCCTATAAAAGCAAAAGATGAACCTAAGAAAACTGGTACAATTCTTTTTGTACAAAGATGAAATATCAATGTTCCTACCCCAGCAGATATTAAAGCTATTGATGGATTTAATCCTGTTAAGAAAGGAACTAAAACAGTAGCTCCAAACATTGCAAGTACATGCTGTATTCCCAGTATAAATTTAGCATTTCCTACTACCTTTTCAGTATTTTTCATTTTTTAAACTTCCTCCAAATATATTATCTTATTTTTTTAATTTTGCTAAAAATTTCTCTTCATTAACTATAAATCTACTATGTTCTCCCTCTCCTACTAAAGTTTCTCCATGGAAAACCTTAACAGAGAAATCTAATTTTTTCCCATCTATTTTATCTAAAGTAGCTGTACAAGTTAATTCATCTCCTATAAGATTAGCTTTTAAATGTTTAATATTTACAGAGATTCCTACTGTTGTATCCCCTTCTCCTAACTCTTTTTGAGCTAAAGTAAAAGCTGTACTCTCCATAAAAGCTATAAGCATAGGTGTAGAGAAAACTTCTAAAGCTCCTGATGCCACTTTAGCTGCTGTTTCACTCCCTTTAACTACTTTGCTTTGTGTAAAATTCATACCTTCTTTTAACATAATATTCCTCCTATATAAATTATTTTATAACAATACCTATTAATTTCCCCTTATCAAAGGATACAACACAGATATCCTCCTGTGCTATATTACTCATACAAATGCTCTCCCCTTGATGAAGAGTATAATTAGTAAGTGGGTATTTAAATCCTTTTAATGTCAAGTTTTCTACCTTCTCAGAAAATGGAACAAAGGATATAGTTTTTCCTTTCTCTCCTACAAACTCTCTGTAGTTTTCTATTGCAAAAATATCCTCTGTTTCACTTACAAAAATTAGATTTTTAAATTTAAACATCAGATTAAGGTTTGTTAATTCATGATCTTTTCTACCACCTAACCCACCAATTACAATAATCTTATCATATTTTTTTTCACTTATATATTTTAAAATCAACTCTCCATCTGTAAAATCCTTATCTTTAGGAAATCTCTTTATAATTACTCCTGACTTTTCATATTTTTCTAAAATATTTTCAGGTACAGAGTCAAAATCTCCCCATATCTCCATTGGAACTACTCCCAATTTTTCCAAAAGATTTGCACCACCATCAGCACAATAGATATCCCCCTTATTTTTTTTCATAAGGTTTAAATAATACTCTTTACTTCCTAAAAGTTCTCCATTAAAAAAAACATACGCTACTCTCATTTTTCCCTCTAATCATCATCAAATTCTGTATCTACTATAATAAATATTGGTAGATGGTCTGATATTTTATCTTTCATCATTCTGTACTGTTTCTTTGTAAAATCTATCGCTCCACTCTTTCCTTCAAATTCCTGAGTATAAATTTTTGATAGAAACATATTATCATAGGAACTAGCTAATTTATCCTTCCCAATAGTTGTTTTTATTCTTGGATTGAGTACATGTACTACCTCATCACTGTGATTCAATAGATTTTCAAATGCTTCATCATCAGCACTGAGATTAAAATCTCCAGCTATAATTATATCATTCTCTTCACTATCTAAGTTTTGAAAATAATCATAGACTCTATCCATAGTAAAAGCTTCAGCCCTTCTTTCAGATTCTCTCTTTCCAAAGATAGAGTGTACTAATACAAAGGTAAAATCAAAATTTCCTATTTTAAAATCTGCTCCATAGGGAGCTCTTTCAAATTTTTTCTCATCATCAGGATAAAATCCTCTATCTCCTAAAAATTCTGCTCTTTCACTTTTCCAAATATATGCAAAATACTCTTTATAACTTGTACTTCCTACTGGATATGGAGAAATATGGTACTCCCATCTCACTCCACTCTCTTTTTCCAGCTCCTTTATTAGCCTTTCTACTCCTATTGGATTCATTACTTCTATAAGTCCAACTACATCAAAACCTTCTAAAACTTTACTCATAAGTTTAAAATCCTTTTGAGCTTTTCCTATTCTTAAGGTATTAAAAGAAGCTATATATCCCTCTTGAGCTAAAAGAGTCAAAGTCATTAAAATATATAAAATCAAAATTTTTAATTTTCTCATCTTTCCACCTCTTTTTATTCTTTACATATTATATCATTAATTGTAAAAATTCTCTATCAGATTATTAAGCTATAACTTTATTTTTTCAAAAAATAAAAAGTATTATAAACTCTTTTATTAGAATAGTACTTTTTTACTTTTTATATATATTCTTATACTGTTTTTTCATTTTTTATACTTTTTTATCTTATTTTGTTCATAAAAATGAAAAAATATAATTTTTGTACTCTCTCAAAGTATCTAAAATAGCTCCTTCCAAGCATCTCTTCTTAAAGAGGTTTTTATAAGCTTATAGAGGTATATTTTTTAGTCATACTTTTAATCAAAAGAATAAAATAACAGGTGTTAAAATCGATTTTATAGCTTCAACTTTTCCCTATTAAATTTGACTTTTTGCCTATAATTTGATATAATTCAATCGTACTATAGTACCCCAATGGGTAGTTAAGTTGTGTTTAATCAAGGTCAGAATATCAGCCCTAATAATTTTTTATTGGGGCTTTTATTCTGTCTTTGACCGAGACAGAAAACACAACTTGACTTAGGAGGAATGCTCTATGAATATTTTTATTCAAAACATCCACTTTGATAGTGGACTAGTTCTTTTACTAGTAGTTATCATCATTGTAATGATATACAGAAAGTAGCATTACCTCCAACCCTGCGGGGTATTTTTTATATAGATATCTCAATTAATTTTATAAAGTTATCTTTTTAAACTGTTTTAGTATAATAAGAAATCAAGATAATATTTGACTTTTTTTGATTTTTCAACTATAATTTTTCTAATATAGATATATTTTTTGAAGGAGGGTATAATTATGATTGCAGCGTTTTTTGATATTGATGGTACTATTTTTAGAAACTCTCTTTTGACTGAGCATTTTAAAAAATTAATAAAATATGATTTATTAGATTTTAGCGAATATGATAGAAGAGTCAAAGAGGCATTTAAGCTTTGGGACGAGAGAGTTGGAAATTATGATAACTACTTAGGGGATTTGACAGGAACATATGTAGATGCTATAAAAGGCCTACCTACTAAATACAATGATTTTGTTGCTGATAAAGTAGTTGAGTTAAAGGGAAACAAAGTATATGCTTACACTAGAAAGATGATAAAGTGGCATAAAGCTCAAGGGCATCTTGTTATTTTTATATCTGGTAGTCCAGACTTTTTAGTTTCAAGAATGGCTAAAAAATGGAATGCTGATGATTTTTGTGGTTCTACTTATCACACTGATAAGAGTGGAATTTTAACTGGGGAGATTTCTCCTATGTGGGATTCTAAAAATAAATTAAAATCAATACATAAATTTTGTGAAAAATATCAAATTGATTTGGATAAAAGTTATGCTTATGGAGATACTCATGGAGATATTACTATGCTACAATTAGTGGGAAATCCTAAAGCAATAAATCCTAGCTTAGAGTTATTAAATAGCATTAAAAGTGATGAGGAGTTAGCAAGCAAAACTGAGATAATTGTAGAGAGAAAAGATGTAATTTACTCTGTTGATGCTAATGTAAAAACTATAGACTCTACTTTCTAAAGTTTGTAAAAATTTTTATATAGATTGAGGAGGAAAGAGAAATGATAAAAAGAGTATTTTACTTTATCATTTCATGTTTACTTCTGTTTTTTAGTTCAAGTATCAATCCTAAAATGGAGTTTGATGGCTTTTACGACAAAAATCAAGCTATCTATATGATACATAGTAACGATGAAACAGAAAGTTATAGTTTTATCGAACTTAATAAGGTACAAATTTTTGCTAGAAATATTATTAGAGCTGGAACACCTAAAAATTCTGTTGAGATAAAACCTATAATTGAAAGATTTATTGAATATGAAGAGTATTCTCCTATTCTTTATGAGGGAGGATATTACACCATTTTGACTCGTTATGAGTCCCGCATACTACGAATTTAAAAAACTCTTTAATTTTTATCAAAATATTTTAAAAAGTAAATTTTAAGGAGTAATACTATGAAAGAATTTTTTATTGGAACAGATGTTGGTTCAACAACAGTTAAAATCGTCTGCTTAGATGAGGAAAAAAATATTGTTTATTCTATCTATCAAAGACATCTATCAAATGTAAGAGAGACTACAAAATCTATGTTTGATGATTTCTTTAAATTTATGAAAGAAAAATATGGAGAAGATATCAGCTTTAAGATAAATATCACAGGTTCAAGTGGTATGGGTATTGCAAGTTGGATAGGAATAGAGTTTGTACAAGAAGTAATCGCTTGTATAAAAGCTATCGAGGTAATTATCCCTGAAACTGACGTTGCCATAGAATTAGGGGGAGAAGATGCTAAAATTACTTTCCTTAAAAATGATATGGACCAAAGAATGAATGGTAGCTGTGCTGGTGGAACTGGAGCTTTTATTGACCAGATTGCTGCTCTACTTAATACTGATGCTACAGGATTAAACGAATTAGCTAAGGAATATGACACTATCTATCCTATTGCTGCTAGATGTGGAGTATTTGCCAAAACTGATATACAACCTCTTGTAAATGAGGGAGTAAAAAAAGGGAATATTGCTGTATCTGTTTTCCAAGCAGTAGTAAATCAAACTATCACTGGACTTGCTTGTGGTAAAAAGATAACTGGTAAAGTAGCTTTTTTAGGAGGACCTCTTTTCTTTTTAAGTGAGCTTAGAAAAAGATTTATTGAAACTTTAAATCTTGCACCTGAAGATGTAATCTTCCCTAAAAATTCACAAATTTTTGTAGCTCAAGGAGCTGGTTTTCTTTCAGAAGAAAATAATAATACTTACTCATTAGAGGAATTACAAAAAAAATTCTTAAAATTAAATGAAAAAGATACATCTGAAACTTCAAGACTTCAACCATTATTTACAAATGATGAAGAGTTTGAAGAGTTTAAATCAAGACATGAAAAAGAAAAAATAGAGAACAAAGCTATTGAAAATTATTCTGGTAATGCATATCTTGGAATAGATTCTGGTTCTACTACTATAAAGGTGGTTCTTATCTCTGAAAAGAAAGAGATACTTTACTCATACTATTCTCATAACAAAGGAAACCCTTTAGATAATATAATAGATAATCTAAAGCTTCTTTATTCTAAATTACATGATAAAATAAAAATAAAAGGTTCTTGTGTAACTGGATATGGAGAAAATCTTATAAAATCTGCTCTAAAAGTAGATAAAGGAGTAGTAGAAACTATTGCTCACTACAAGGGAGCTAAATTTTTCCAACCCCAAGTAGATTTTATCTTAGATATTGGTGGACAAGATATGAAGTGTTTAAAAATACAAGATGGAGTAATTACATCTATTCTTTTAAATGAAGCTTGCTCATCTGGTTGTGGTTCATTCTTAGAAACTTTTGCAAACTCTCTTGGTATGGATATAAAAGAGTTTGCAAAACTTGGACTTACTTCTAAGTCTCCAGCAGATCTTGGAACTAGATGTACAGTATTTATGAACTCAAAGGTAAAACAAGCTCAAAAAGATGGTGTAGAGGTGGCTGATATCTCTGCTGGACTCTCTTACTCTGTTGTAAAAAACACTTTATTCAAAGTTATAAAAATTAAAAATAAAGAGGAACTTGGAAAATATATAGTAGTACAAGGTGGAACTTTCCTAAATGATTGTGTTTTAAGAGCCTTTGAAAAGGTATCTGAAAGAGAGGTTATAAGACCTAATATTGCAGGAATTATGGGAGCTTTTGGTGCTGCTCTTATTGCTCAAGAGGAAGCTAAAGAAAACTCTACTCTTATGACTTTAGAAGAGTTAGAAAATTTCCACTACACAACTAATCTTACTCGTTGTGGTATGTGTACTAATAGATGTCTTTTAACTATTCATAAATTTGAAAGTGGAGAGAATTTTATCTCTGGAAATAGATGTGATAATCCTGTTGCAAAGATGAAAAAAAACCAAGCTCCAAATATGTTTGAATACAAATACAACAGATTATTTAGTTACACTCCATTAGAACTATCTAAGGCTACTAGAGGAGAAATTGGAATACCTAGAGTTTTAAATTTCTATGATTCTTATCCATTCTGGTTTACTCTTCTTACTGAGCTAGGATTTAGAGTTGTACTTTCTGATGACTCATCTAAAAAACTTTATGAAAGTGGAATAGATACTATCACTTCAGATTCTATCTGTTATCCAGCTAAATTAGTTCATGGGCATATTATGAATTTAATTAGTAAAGGTGTCAATAGAATATTTTATCCATGTGTAATTTTTGAAGAGAAAGAGGATAAAAAATCTCAAAATCAATTTAACTGTCCAATTGTTATGTCTTATCCTGAGGTTATTAAAAATAATATGGATATTATAAAGGAAAAAAATATTGATATGATGATACCAGTATTCTCTTTTGAAAATAAAGAGGTTCTCTATAAAACAGTTATGGAAGAGTTTACAAAATTTGGTGTAACTAAACCTGAAGTTAAACTGGCTGTAGATAAAGCTCTTGAAGAAAAGTATAACTTTAGAAAAGATATGCAAAATAGAGCTAAAGAGATTATTAGCGAGCTAGAAAGAACTGGAAAAATTGGAGTAGTACTTTGTGGTAGACCATATCACTGTGACAAAGAGATACATCATGGTATTCCAAATATTATCAACTCTTTTGGTATAGCTGTATTAACTGGGGATGCTGTAGCTAGCCTTGGTTCATTAGATGATGAATTAAGAGTTATTGATCAATGGACTTACCATTCTAGACTTTATAGAGCAGCAACAGTAGTAGGAAAAAATCCTAACCTTGAATTGATTGAATTAAATAGTTTTAGTTGTGGTATTGATGCTGTTACTACTGACCAAGTTAATGAAATTTTAACTAATCATGGTAAAGTTCATACTTTATTAAAAATAGATGAGATCAGTAATCTTGGGGCTGTCAAAATTAGAATAAGAAGTTTACTTGCAGCTCTTGAATATAAGAAAAACTCTGTAGCAAATGTTATCAAACATAAAATAGAGTATAAAAAAGCTGAATTTACTAAGGCTATGAAAAAAGAATATACAATACTTGCTCCACAAATGGCTCCTATGCACTTTGATTTAATCAAACATGCTTTTAAAGCTCAAGGATATAATCTTGTAATATTACCTGAAACACAAGAAGCCCTTGATTGTGGATTAAAATATGTAAATAATGATGCTTGTTATCCATCTATATTAGTAATTGGAGAACTTATATCAGCTCTTCAATCTGGAAAATATGATCTAGATAGAACTGCTGTTATTATATCTCAAACTGGTGGAAGTTGTAGAGCTACTAACTATCTAGGATTTTTAAAGAAAGCTATCAAAGATGCTGGATTTGAAAAAGTCCCTATACTCTCATTGAATGCTAATGGATTTGAAAAACAAGAGGGATTCTCACTTTCACTACCTCTTATACACAAAGCTCTAATTGCTGTTTCATATGGAGATTTACTTATGAAACTTCTATACCATACTAGACCTTATGAACTAAATAAGGGAGAAAGTGATGCTCTATATAAAAAATGGAATCAACAAGTTATTAAAAATATTCATAATGGTAACTTTGGAGAGTTTAAAAGAAACTGTAAACTTATAGTTGATGAATTTGCTAAAATAGAAGTAAGTGATGAGAAAAAAATAAAAGTTGGTATTGTAGGAGAGATTTTAGTTAAGTTTAGTCCTTTTGCTAACAATGACTTAGCTAACTTTATAGAGCAAGAGGGAGGAGAGGTTTATACTTCATCCCTTATGAACTTCATAAAATACTGTATCTATAGTGATATTTTCCTAGCTGAAAAATTCAAAGGAAAGATGGCTGGATTAAAACAAAGAGGAGCATTATGGGTATTAGATAGATATACTGCTGTACTTAATGATGCTATTTCAACCCACGCTAGATTTATGAGAGAGATCTCTATTCAAGAAACAGCTAAGAAAACTTCTGAATTTATCTCAATAGGACATCAATCTGGAGAAGGTTGGTTCTTAATGGGAGAGATGATAGATTTTATTGAACACGGGGTACCTAATATAGTTTGTGTTCAACCATTTGGTTGTCTACCTAACCATATTACTGGTAAAGGAATGATTAAAAGACTTAGAGAGGAGTATGAAAATGTAAATATTACTCCTATTGACTATGACCCTGCTTACTCAGAGGTAAATCAACTTAACAGAATTAAACTTATGCTATCAGTAGCTAAGAAAAATATGAATCAGAAAATTTCATAACTAGGAACTGATTAGAGGAGGTTATAAATTATTATAACCTCCTCTTAAATTTTATCTAAGAAATAAAAATTAATACTATTTTTTCTTTTTACTTTTTAACTTTTTAAGTAGTACCTCATCTATTCCTACACTATCTTCTCTAGATATATCTGGAATAGTTCTCTCCATAGGAATTACTCCTATTGCCATCACTATCTCATATGGTAATGAAGCTCTAAAAGTCTTTAACATCTTTAACATATTGTCTACTTTATCTCCTGGCAATGATAATAAAAATATACAATCTGTTCCTGGCCATATTTGAGTATTCTTATGTTTTAATTTTTCACTCCATACACTTTCAGCCTTCCTTTGTACTGTATACATATGAAAATGTATATCATCAAAGAAATCTTCAAGCATAGTTTTATGTGATTCATTAATATAAATCATTATCAATTTATAGTTGTCAAATTTATTCATATGCTAATCCCCCTTACTATTCAGCAGATTTTTTATTAAAAAGCTTTTTTAATACCTTTGCTAATTTCTCTATAAAATCCTCTACCAATGTAAATAGTATTGGGATAATTACTAGAGTTAGTATAGTTGAGAAACTTAATCCAAACATTACTGTTATAGCCATTCCTCTATAAATCTCAGAACCTTCCCCTATTCCTAAAGATAGTGGTAACATTCCTAATACTGTTGTCATTGTTGTCATTAGTATTGGTCTAAGTCTTGTTCTACAAGATTCTACTACTGCTTCTATTCTGCTACTTCCTCTTTCAATAGTCAACTGAATAAAGTCAATAAGTACAATAGCGTTATTAACAACTACTCCAGCTAGTAAGATAAGCCCAACCATTACCATTACATCTATTGGTTGATCAAATAATAATAATCCTACTATTATTCCTATTAATGACAAAGGTATTGATCCTATTATGATAAATGGTAATAGGAAGTTTTCAAATTGTGCAGCTAGTAGTGCATAAATAAAAAAAGCTGAGTAGCATTAAAAAAATGCTTTACTCAGCTCTCTTTTTTTGTATAATATAGTCGCCAAACAAAATATACAAAAGGAGATATACATGCTTTTAAAACACATATTCTCCGATATTAATATATCAAATCTTTTAACTCATGTCAAAAAATATTTTTACTATAATCATTTTCTTTACATTGAAGAGACTATTCAAAAATTTCTTGCTTGTTCAATTGATAAAGCTTTCATTGTTTATCAATGCCCTCTGTGCGGTAGCGCTCATAA
>NZ_GL987988.1:70164-143270 GCF_000158195.2 Fusobacterium mortiferum ATCC 9817 | reverse complement strand
TATAAAAAAGATACAAGATTTTTCTTTGACGTTGCTAAAAATGATTTAAATAATAATGTTTCGGCTATCAAATATATTGGGAGATATTTATCTCGCGCTCCTATCGCTGAATATAAAATACTAGATTTTTCTGACAATAAAGTTACCTTCTATTATGAAGATCTTTCTAATAATAAAGAAAAAGTTGAAGTTACTATGGAAGTAGAAGAATTTCTTTCTAAATTAATTATTCATATTCCTCCTAAAAATTTTAAAATGATTAGGAGATTTGGTATTTATTCTAGAAATATAAAAAAAGAACTTAAATTTATTATCTCTAAAATAAAAAAATATAAATTACAATATACTAAAACTACATTTTATCAACTAGAAATCTGGAAAACATTTGGAATAAATCCTTTCTATTGTTTTAATTGTAAAATTAAAATGAAAGTAAGAAGAATTTCATATTTTAATATATCAAAAGGCTCCATTTGTTGGAAAGAATATTGTTGGTAGCGCTGATTAAAATCAGCTTTTTTGTGTTACAAAAATATTTATTTTTTCTTATTTTATTAAACTTCTAATAGAAATATTAACTAATTCCTTATTTTTCTCTTAAAAAGTCAAATTATAATTTCCTTATATATAAAAAAAGATGGGGATATTGTAAATATCAATTACAATAACTCCATCTCTTTTTTCAACTATTAGATCTCTCTAATATGAATATTTTGGCTTCTATCTGGTCCAACTGATACAACAGATATTGGGCATCCAACAATCTCTTCAATTCTCTTTAAATACTTCTTACAATTTTCTGGTAAATCATCATAACATTTTACTTGAGTTATATCTTCATCCCATCCAGGTAACTCTTCATATACAGGTTTTGCTCTATATAACATTTCAGTATCTGCTGGCATAAATTCATAAATCTCTCCATCTACTTCATAAGCAGTACAAATTTTTAAAGTTCCTAATCCACTTAATACATCTATCTTAGTAATAACTATATCTGTAAGACCATTTATCATTGTAGCGTATTTTCCTACTACTAAGTCTAACCAACCACATCTTCTTGGTCTACCAGTTACAGCACCATACTCTCCACCAAGTTGTCTTACTTTCTCTCCAAATTCTCCATGTAATTCAGTTACAAAAGGACCTTCTCCAACTCTTGTAGTATAAGCTTTCATAACTCCAATTCCTTTGTCTATCTTTCTAGGTGATACTCCAGCTCCTGTAGTAACTCCTCCTGTAGTTGGTGAAGATGAAGTTACAAATGGATATGTTCCATAGTTAATATCTAGCATTAGTGCTTGTGCTCCCTCAAATAAAACTAACTTATCTTCATCAAGAGCTTTATTTACTACAGGGATAGTATCAATTATTCTATGTCTTATTTTATTTGCATATTCAGTATAATCAGCTAGTATCTTATCATAGTCTAATGGTTCAGCTCCATAGATTTTTGTTATTATTTCATTTTTGGCTTCTAAATTATATTTTAATTTTTTAGCAAATTTATCCATATCTAATAGGTCTACCATTCTGATTCCATCTCTCCAGATTTTATCAGCATAACATGGTCCTATTCCCTTTTTAGTAGTTCCTATTTTCATCTCTCCAGCATTTGCTTCTTTTAATTCATCTAATTTTACATGATAAGGCATAATAACATGTGCTCTATCACTTATTAAAACATGGTCTGTTCTAGCTCCTCTAGTCTCTAATGATGCTAACTCATCTAATAATACTTTTGGATCTACTACAACTCCTGGTCCTATTATACAAGTTCCACCATGTAATACTCCTGAAGGTAAAAGTTTTAATATAAATTTCTCTCCATTTACTACTACAGTGTGTCCTGCATTGTTTCCACCTTGGAATCTTACAACGTAATCAGCTCTATCTGCTAATACATCTATAATTTTTCCCTTTCCTTCGTCACCCCATTGAGTTCCTACTACTACATATCCAGCCATTGTTACCTCCTACTAGCCTACTTTATTTTTTCAATTTCAATATAGTTAATATTTTTGTTATGTTTACATAAAAATAGTTGTTCAAACTCTGTCTTTATATTGTCTGCTGCCTTTTCACTCTTATGTAAGTCTGCAGTATGATACACTACTCTATATCCATCTAAGCTCTCTACTAAATCAATTACATCTTGATAATATTTATCGTGGTCAGTTTTAAAGTAAAACATTCCACCTTTTTTAAGTATCACATCTAAAGTTTTGAAAAAACTCTCCTGTACAACTCTATTTTTTTCATTCTCTTCCCAAGGATCTGGGAAGTTTACATATATACCATCAACTTCATTTTCAGCTACAAACTCAAGTATCTCTTCTCCTCTTCTTCTCAAGAAAAGTGCATTAGTTGATCCATCTCTTTTTACCTTATTAGCTGATAGTACAAGTCTTTTAAATCTCAATTCAAGTCCCATATGATTTCTCTCAGGATATCTCTTTGCCATACCTTGAGCAAAGTTTCCACTACCAGAACCTATTTCTAAATATATTGGATTATCATTTCCAAAAAACTCATGCCACTTTCCTTTGTATGAATCCATTATCTTTTTATCATAGATAATGTACTCTGGATAGTCCAAAAGTCTAAACATATATGGATTATAGTTTTTTCTTGGACTTTTAAAGAAGTGACTCCATAGATTTTCTCTTAAATCTTCCATTTTTCCTCCATTACAATTTGTTTAACTTCTCTATAATCTTATCAGCTGTCCTGCTATTTTTCTTAAAAAGCTCCCTTATCTTCTCATAAGATTTTTCTTGATTCTTCTCTATATTTTTAATAGCTTGTAAAAACTCAGTAGTATCCTTTACCTTATAGCCTAAATTTAGTTCCAATATCTCCTTAGATATCTCCTTTACATTTTGTAGATATGGTCCAAAAATTGGAGTCTTTCCATAAAATAGTGGTTCAAGTAAACTATGTCCCCCTATATTTACTAAAGTTCCTCCTACAAAAGCTATATCTGTAATAGAATATATCTTTCTCAATACCCCTATTTTATCCACAATAACTATATCAGTTTTACCTAAAGATTTTTGCTCAATCTCACTATACTTTTTGTAGGTAAAACCATATTTTTTTACAATCTCCTCTATCTGTGGAGTTCTCTCTATATGTCTAGGAACCAAGATCAAAACTGTATCTTCCATCTCTTTAAAGGTATCTAGTAAAATTTCATACTCTCCACTTCTACTGCTTCCAGCAGTAAATACCTTCCTTCCCTCTACACTAAAAAGCTCTCTTAACTCTCTTTTCTCATCTTCACTATACTCTTGAAATGAGATATCAAACTTTAAATTTCCAAGAGTTTCTACTCTACTTTTTTCAGCACCTATCTCTATTATTCTTCTACTATCTTCATCACTTTGCATATAAAATCTATCTACATACAAAAATATTTTTTTTAAATAACTAGATAGTTTTTGATACCTCCTAAAGCTCCTATCAGAAATTCTTCCATTTACTATAATAACTTTAGATTTTCTGCCAATCTCTGTTATTAAATTTGGCCAAATCTCTGTTTCCACTAAAATCAATAGATTTAACTTTATTCTCTTTAAAATATCTAAAATATTTTTTCTATCATCTAATGGAAAATAAAAAATATCTACTCTCTCATTTTTTACAAATTTATCTCTGGCTACTCCTATTCCAGTGTCAGTAAACATAGTCAGAAGTATTCTCTCTTTTCTATTATCTAAAAGTTTTTTTATTAGAGTTTCAGAAAGATTTATCTCTCCTACTGATGAACAGTGTACCCATATATACTCTTCTTTTTTTAGTGAAGAAAAATCTTGTTTCAATCTTTTTTTTAAGAACTCTCCCTTTTTTCCACCTATCATCATTAAAATTAGAATAAAAGGTTGTAATATCCTTCTAATTATTTGATAAAACATTTTAAGCTCCTATTTTTTCATCTATATATTTAGAAATAACCTCTACTACCTCATCAATACTCATAGTACTACTATCTATCTCATGAGCATCTTCAGCTTTTTTTAGAGGACTTTCCTTTCTAGTAGAGTCTATAAAATCTCTCTCTTTAATAGATGCTAATACTGATTCATAATCAGCCTCTACTCCTTTTTCTTCATACTCCTTAAGTCTTCTTTTGGCTCTTTCCTCTGGAGAAGCTACTAAATATATCTTTACATCTCCACTTGGAAATACTACTGTACCTATATCTCTACCATCTAAGATAACACTCTTTCCTTTGCTTATTTCTCTTTGTAAATCTACAAGTTTTACTCTTACCTCTTTTATTGCAGACACTGGAGATACTATTGCACTTACTCTAGGAGTTCTTATCTCATCAGAAACATCTTTTCCATTTAGAAAAAATTGATTTCCTACAATATCTAACTTTGTATTTTTAAGCATAGTTTCAATAGCTTTGCTATCTTGTAAGTCAATACTATTCTCTAAAGCATAAAGGGCTATCATTCTATACATAGCTCCAGTATCTAGATATGTAAATCCATACTTCTTAGCAATTATTTTAGCTATTGTACTCTTTCCACTTCCAGCAGGTCCATCTACTGTAACTATAAACTCTTTCATTTTCCCTCCTAATTATGCTTTTATAAGCATAGCTCTCCACTCTTTATCAGCTTTTATCTCTTCTACTGTAAATCCTAAACTCTCTACTTCTCTTTTTAATAACTCACATTTATCTTCAATAATTCCAGAGAAGATAATCTTTCCATTTGGTTTTACAACCTTTGAAATATCATGTAAAAGTATAAGTAGTACATCAGCTAGAATATTAGCCACAACTACATCAAATTTCTTATTCTCAACAACAGAGATTAAATCTCCTTTATAAACTTTAGCTTTCTCTTCACTAATTTTATTTAATTCAAGATTTTCTTTAGCTGATTCAACTGCTAATTCATCTATATCAGTTCCATATATTTCACTAGCTCCAAGTCTATCAGCTGCAATCATAAGTATTCCAGAACCTGTTCCTACATCTATTACACTATCTCCTTCAGAGATATTCTCTTCCATAAGTTTTAAACATAGTGAAGTAGTAGGGTGTGAACCTGTACCAAAAGCTCTTCCTGGATCTAATTCTATTATAAGTTCATCAGCTTCTGGAGTATACTCTCTCCAAGTAGGTTTTACTACAAATTTTTCACTTACTTTTTCTGGGAATAAATATTTTTTCCAGCTATTTTGATAGTCTTCTTCATCATACTCATAAAAATCAACTGTATAGATTATATCATCTCTATCAGCAAATTTTTCTTCAAAAGTAGATAATATTGCCATCTTTCTTTTTTCAGCATAAGGATTTAATGGAAAGTAAGCAGAAATAGCATGGTCTACCATTAAAAATTCCTTCTCATTTTTATAAAAATCTAACGGATTTTTACTTTTCATTGGTTCTTCTATCTTTAATCCAGTTACTCCAAACCCATAAAATATATCTGAAATCTCTTTAGTAGCTCTCTCTATATCATCACTTTCATATATTACTTTTATCTCTACTACTTTCATTCTTCACTCCTTATAAATATGATATCTCCATAAGTGTTTTACTAATTCTCTCTATTTTTTTACACTCTCCAGTTTCCTCATCTAGCTCTATATCCAATCCACAAAGTCTTTCATTTCCTTCTGCTATCTCAAATCTTTGAGGAAGAGAGTTTAAAAATTTTGGTAATACAGATTGAACTTTCATTCCTATTACTCCATTTTCTGAACCTGTCATTCCAACATCTGTAATATACCCTGTTCCCTCTGGTAAAATTCTCTCATCAGCTGTCTGTATATGTGTATGAGTTCCAAATACTACAGAAGCATAACCATCTAAATGCCAACCCATAGCAATTTTTTCTGATGTTGCTTCAGCATGAAAATCTACTATTATAAATTTTGTCTCTTTCCTAATCTCTTTTATTATCTCTTTAGCTTTTTTAAAAGGACAATCAATAGGTACCATAAATACTCTTCCTTGAATAGATACTACTCCTATTTTATTTCCCTTTCTATCTTTTACTATTGTATATCCTTTACCTGGTGTATTTTCATCTGGATAGTTAGCTGGTCTTAAAACTCTATCACTTCTATCTAAGTATTCATATAGCTCTTTTTTATCCCAAATATGATTTCCACTAGTTATTACATCACAACCCCACTCTTGTAATTGGTCAGCTAATTTTGCTGTAAGTCCAAATCCAGCAGCAGCATTTTCTCCATTTACAATTATAAAGTCATACTCTTTTCCTTTTTTCTCTAAAAAAGTTTTTAAAGTCTCTCTTCCTGGGCTTCCAACTATATCTCCTACCACTAAAATTCTCATTAATTTCCCTCTTTCTATCAATAGGTTTTTACATTCAATTATATCATAAAACCCATAATTTTGTCCAAAAATTATTTAATTTTTTATTTATTTCTAAGTATATCTTTTCTTTTTTTGCCATAAAAAAATGTTAGTATATCTATAAAATAACTACTTGAAAGGAGGAATTTATGTACTTAAATTTTTTAAATTATTTTAGGGGATTTGCAATTTTTTTAATTGTTATGGGGCACTCTTTCTATATTACTAATTTTTTTAATCTTAGTAATCCCATCGGTAATCCATTTTTCAGAAAACTTTTTTTTACTATGACTACTGGAGGAACATCACTTTTTGTCTTTATATCTGGTTTTTTATTTCATCATATTTTTTATTCTAGAGGGTTCAACTTTAAAAAATTTATGAAAAATAAATTTAAAAATGTTTTTCTCCCATACTTAATTATAATTACTCCTATTATAATGATTAGATTTCCGGAAACCCTTACAGAAAAATCTATAAATTTATCTGATATAATTAGATTAATACTTATGTATCTTTCTGGAGCCCTTCTTGATTCTACTTGGTATATCCCCTTTGCCTTTGTGCTTTTTATATCTTCTCCAATATTTATAAGATATATTGAAGCTAAAAAAGGAAAGATAGCTGTCATTATAATTGGACTTCTTATAGGAATGATAATACACAGACCTGCACATAATTTACATATCAATGTTATTCAGGCATTACTTTATTTTTCTCCAGCTTATTGTCTTGGAATATATACATCACAAAATAAAGAAAAACTTTTACCTTATTTAAAAAACATAATTCTTTTATATTTTTACTTTGGGTAGGAATGGGAATTTTTCAAGTACACATAAATAAATTTATGAATATGCATAAAGCTAATATGTTTGCTTATAATGGCATTGACTTAATGGGAATACAAAAAATAATAGTGTGTCTATTCTTTGTTGGTTTATTTTATAAAATTCAAGATAAAAAATGGATTTTTATAGAAAAACCACTATCGCTTTTAGCTGACTATAGCTTTCCTATATTTTTTATACATAATTACTTTATATTAATTACAAAGTATTTTTTAGAAAAGTATAACTTTACATTGAACTTTAGTTATTTAGGACTTATATTTTTTACAACTTATATCTGTATCTTATCTATGATTTTTACTAAAATTATTAAATTGATTTTCAAAAAGAATAGCCGAATGATAATAGGAGGATAAAATTAAAAGGGAGCTTTCGCTCCCTTTTTTTATTTAGCATAATCTACAGCTCTTGTTTCTCTAACTATTGTAACTTTAATTTGTCCTGGATATTGCATAGATTCCTCTATTTTCTTAGCAACATCTCTTGCCATCTTAGTAGCTTCATCATCTGACATAGCTTCTGGATTTACTATTATTCTAAGTTCTCTTCCTGCTTGAATTGCAAATGAAGATTCTACTCCAGAGAATGAATTTGCTATCTCTTCAAGACTTTCTAATCTCTTTAAGTAAGCTGTTAATGTTTCTCTTCTTGCCCCTGGTCTTGAAGCTGATACAGCATCTGCTGCTTGAACAATTATAGCTTCAACTGTTTCAAATTCTACTTCATTATGATGCGCCATTACAGCATTTAAAACATCTTGTTTTTCTCCAAATTTCTTTAAAAATTCTCCTCCTATGAGAGCATGTGAAGCTTCTATATCACTTTCCAACACCTTTCCAACATCATGTAAAAGACCTGCTCTCTTAGCAAGCTCAGTATCCGCACCTATTTCAGCTGCTAAATTAGCAGCTAATTTAGCTACTTCTATTGAGTGAGTTAAAACATTTTGTCCATAACTTGTTCTATATTTTAATCTTCCTAATGTTCTAATGATCTCTGGATGCATTCCTGGAATTCCTAATTCTATTAAAGCTCCTTCTCCAGCATCTACTATCTCTTTTTCTATCTCTTTTCTAGCTTTATTTACAACTTCTTCTATCTTACCTGGATGAATTCTTCCATCAGTAATTAATTTTTCAATAGCAAGTCTAGCTATCTCTCTCTTTACTCCATCAAAACTTGAAAGTACTACTGCTTCTGGAGTATCATCTATTATTATATCTACTCCTGTAAGTGCCTCAATAGCTCTAATATTTCTTCCTTCTCTTCCTATTATTCTACCTTTCATCTCATCATTTGGTAGATTTACAACAGATACAGTAGCATCTACTACATATTCAGCTGATGCCTTTCCTATTGCTGTTGATAATATTCTTCTTGAAATTCTATCTTTTTCATCTTCTAATTTATTTTCAAACTCTCTAATTGCAACAGCAGTTTCATGTGTTAGATCATCTCTTAATTTAGCTATTAGAATCTCTTTAGCTTCTGTTTTAGATAATCCTGAAATTCTTTCAAGTTCATCTTCTTGCTTTAATTTTATAGCTTCTATCTCTTCTTTTTTAGCTTCTAACTCTTCTGTTGTTTTTTCCAACTCTTGACTTTTTAACTCTAACTTTTCTATTTTATTATCAAGAGTCTCTTCTTTTTTTGTAAGTCTAGCTTCCTTTTGTAAAAGTTCGTTTTTAGCATTTTTTATCTCTTTTTCTGCTTCTTCTTTGATAGAATATGCATGTTCTTTTGCTTTTAATTCTATCTCTTTTCCTTTAGCTTGTGCATCTTTTTCTGCATTTTCTATTATTTCTTTTGCTTTTATTTTTGATTTAGTTACTTCATCTTCTAAATCGTTAAGTTCATTTATTTTTTTATCTATAACAGACTTTTTATATAGTATAGCAAATACTATTCCCAGTCCGATTATTATCAAACCTATACCTAATACTGTGCTCATAATTATTTCCTTTCTACATTTTATTTAAAATTAGCTACTGCCTCATCTTCTGTTTCATATATTTCGAATATTTCATCTAATCCTATCATTTCAAAAATAGTTTTAATATGTTCATTTAATTTTATTAATTTTATATCTCCACCCATTTCTTTTACTACTTTCAATTTTCCTCTTAAAATTCCCATAGCTAAGCTATTAATGTGAGTAACTTCTTCAAAGTCAATTATAAATTTTGTAGAATCTCCCTCTACTAATTTTGTAATTCTTTCTTTTAATTTTGGTGCTACTAATGCATCTAATTCCCCTACAACTTTTAATTCTTTAATCTCCCCTAAGTTTTTTTCAAGTATTTCGAAATTGTTTACCATTTCTTACTCTGCCTCCTTAACTTTTTTCTCTACTCTAAATAGTGTTCCATTTAGTTTTTTTTCAATTTTAAAATCATCCGCAATGGCTCTTGCTATAAAAAGACCCATTCCACCCTCTTCTTTACTCAATTTCTCTTCATCAAATCCAACTCCATTATCCTCTACTACTAGTCGAATAATATCATTCGATTTCTGAATTTCTAAAATGATATCTCCAGGTTTATATTCATAACCATGTTCAACTACATTTGTTGAAAGTTCATCTACCACTGATAAAAGTTGAAATACATCCCTTTGACTTACTTGATGTAACTCTAAGTATATTTTTACCATGGCTCTTATTAAAGATAAATTTTCTAAAGAAGAAGGTACAGTAATTTTTACCTCATTTGGCTTCATTATTATCTCCTTCTCTCTTTAAACTTTACTATTTTCCACTCCTCATTTTTTAATTGATATTCTACCTCATAATATATTGTTGAACTATGTATATTAAATCCAACTATATTTGTAGCTCTTTCACCTAAAAACTTGGGTTTTGAATTAAATATATTAACCTTTGAAAAATTTATATTTTGTATCTCATCTTTTACAAAATTATTTCTTATACTGGGAATAAGAGTTTTTTCTAAAAGTTCAGTCTCTCCTTTTTGAAGATTATTTTTTATATCCTCTATTAAAACTATTAGATTTTCTTTTTCCTTTAAAGTAATTTCCTCTCTTTTTCCAATATTAGAACAACTTGTTAAAAAAATCCCAAGAATCATCAAAATAAAAATTTTTTTCATTATAATATACACCATTCCTTATCACTATAAATAATACCATATCCATATATTTTTATCAAGAATTTAATTACTCAATTTCTATATTTAATTTTTTCACTACATCCTCTATTATCTCATTTTCAGATAATTCATCAAGGTTATACCAGATATATGTGTGGTCATTTTTAAACCAAGTAAACTGTCTTTTGGCATATCTTCTAGAGTTTTGTTTTATCTTATCTACTGCCTCTTCATAAGTTATCTCTCCTTTAAAATAATCTATAAATTCTGAGTATCCTATTATATTTATCTTTCTCAAAATCTCTCCATATTTATTATAGAGCTCTCTTACTTCCTCTTCTAACCCTTGTTCTATCATAATATCTACTCTCATATTTATTCTCTCATAGAGATTTTCTCTCCCTCTCTCCAGAGCAATTTTTAAGAAATCATAACTATTATTTTTTATATTTTTTTTAGAAAGAATAGAAAATTTTTCTCCTGTAAGCTTGTAAACTTCTAAAGCTCTCTCTACTCTTTTTTTATTATTTGGGTGTATCTCCTCTGCTCCTTCTGGGTCTACTTTTTTCAACTCTTCATAGAGTTCTTCAGAACTTTTTTGCATAAATTCTTCTCTCATCTTTGTATCTGAAGCTGGTAAGTCAGATAACCCTTCAGTGATAGAATTAATATAAAGCCCTGTCCCTCCAGTTAGAATAACAAATCTATCTTTTTTCTCTTCTTCTTTCAGTATTCTATCTACATCTTTTTGGAAATCTCCAACACTATATTTTTTTATAGGCTCTAATATATCTAACATATAATGAGGAACTCCTTCCATTTCCTCAAATGTAATCTTAGCTGTTCCTATATCCATTCCTCTATATACTTGAGCTGAGTCAGCAGATATTATATCAGCATCTAATAACTTAGCTAATTTTATAGAAAGTGCTGTTTTTCCTACTCCAGTGGGTCCAGCTATTACTATTCCTTTTTTCATTTATCCTCCTTAGTAAAAAAGAGGGAAAATTTATTACAATAACCTACAAATTTAGAAGTTAAGATAATAATTTCCCTCTTTTAAACCTACTATTATTTATACTTTATTACTCTACATATTCAAACTCTACATCAGCTATTCTTACACTATCTCCATCTTGGATACCAGCATTTCTCATAGCCTCTTCCATTCCTAAAGATCTCATCATATGTAAGAAGTTTACTATTGATTCATCATCCATAGTTATCACATATTTAGCAAGTACTCCATCTAATACTCTTCCCTCTATTACATATGTTCCATCTTCATCTTGAGTAATAATGAAATCCTCTTTATCTCCTTTTATCTCTCTTAGAACCTCATCTACATTTGTTTCCTCTTCTAATGGCTCTCTTTCTATTTCTTCTAACATATTCCAGCTTCTATATAATACTTCTTTAATTCCTTCATTTAGTATCACTGATACAGGATAAACTTCATTTCCTTGAGCTTCTACATAAGCTTTAAATTTATCATATTTTTCCATATCCCATAATAAATCCATCTTATTTGCTAGAACTATTTGTTTTTTATTTGCTAGTTTTTCACTAAATTTTCTAAGTTCAGTATTTATCTTTTCATAGTCTTCAATAGCATCTCTTCCTTCTATCTCTGCTACATCAACTAAATGATATATCATTTTACATCTCTCTATGTGTCTTAAGAATTTATCTCCTAATCCTACTCCTTCGTGAGCTCCTTCAATAAGTCCTGGAATATCTGCTATTACAAATGATTTTCCCTCTTCTAATCTTACTACTCCAAGTTTTGGCTCAAGAGTTGTAAAGTGATAACTTCCAACTTTAGAATTTGCTGCTGAAACTCTATTTATAAAACTTGATTTTCCAACTGATGGATATCCTACAAGAGCAACATCAGCTATAAGTTTTAATTCAAGCTTTACTTTTAATTCTGTTCCCTCTCTACCTTTACCAGCTATTTTTGGAGTTTTTCTAATAGATGATTTAAAGTGAACATTTCCAAGTCCTCCTTTTCCTCCTCTAAGTAAAACTCTCTCCTCTCCAGCTACATTCAAGTCTAATAAAAGCTTTCCAGTTTCAACATCTCTTACTTGTGTTCCAACAGGTACTTTAATAATCAAATTTTCCCCTGTTTTTCCATACATCTGTTTCTTTTGTCCATTCTCTCCATTTTGAGCCTTAAATAATTTTTTAAATTTAAAATCTATAAGTGTATTGATATTAGGGTCAGCTACGAAAATTACATCTCCACCTTTCCCACCATCTCCACCATCTGGACCACCAAATTGTACAAACTTCTCTCTTCTGAAAGCAGCTGAACCATCTCCACCATTTCCTGCCTTAACAGTTATTATAACCTCATCTATAAACATTCATTACTCTCCTATTAATTTAATATTATCAATATATTTTACCCTATATTCTAAATTTTTTCAACATTTATTAAAATAATAATATTCTTTTGATAAATATATTGATTTTCCGAAAAAACATGTACATAATAAGTTGTATGTTGTTATTAATAATACATTAAAATTAATTTTAGGAGAGTGGATTTATAAAAAAAGCTGTTGTTATCCTTGCTGGAGTTTTATTAGCTCAAAATACTCTTGCATCAAAAGTTGTCAATAAAGATGTTACTTTCTCTGAAAAAACATATGGAGTTTGCTCAACTGAGATGACAGTTTCTGTTAAAGATGGAAAAATAGAATCTTTTTCCGCTGTAAAAGGTTGTCCTGGTAACCTTGCTGCTATTGGAAAACTATTACCTGGAATGGAGGTTACTAAAGTTATTGAATTATTAGATGATAACTATTGTTCTGATGCTCCTCTTGCAGGATATACTTCTTGCATGGATAACCTTGTTGAAATGTTAAAAAAACATGTTACTGAAGAGGAAGAAGGTCCTATGGTAGAGATTAGAAAGGCTCAAAAAGCAGCTAAACAAAAAGTAGCTTTTGCTGGACATGTTTGTAGTGGATGTGGACTTTGCCAAGCTTCTTTCTCATAAGATATAAATATTATTAAAGTTTGGAGGAAATTATGAAAAAATTATTATTAGGATTAGTTGCTATCCTTTCTATTACTACTATGGCAGCTACTAAAGAGGGAACAGGATTAGGATATAAAGATGATATCACTGTTTCAGTTGAAACTGAAGGAGATAAAATTACAGCTATTAAAGTTATTAAAATGGCTGAAACTAAAAGAATAGCTGAACCAGCTATTGAAAAACTTACAGCTGAAATTATTGCTAAACAATCTGTAGAAGTTGACAGTGTAGCTGGAGCAACTTATACTTCTGAAGGATTTAAAGAAGCTATTGCTGACGCTTTAAAAAAATAAATATAATACAATAGAGGGAGTTTAATCTCCCTCTATTTATTTATCTATATTTTATTGTACCTACTCAGCTACTTTTTATTTTAAAAGAAAACTAAGAATTGTTCCATATTCCAAGAAGTTGATTAACTAAAGCTTATCTCACTAAAAACACAAAACTCACTTCGTTCAAACAGTTGTGTTTTTTAGCGTTTGATTCGCTAAGTTAATCTAACTTCTCTTCATAAATTACACAATTCTTAGAGTTTTCTCTGATTAATTTAATAGCTGAGTAGTTACGTTTTATTCTTGCTCTTGAGCTATCAAATTTTTCTCATACACTTTAAAAAATGGAAAATATATTATTAAACTTATTACTACTAATAAGAAATAAAAAATTAGATTTCTAAAATCCAATGATGATAGGTATCCCTGTATAAAAAATGGTGCAAAAGATGGGTCAACAATATATCCCATTGAAATTAATCCTATCTTTTGTGCTATATAGGCCATTGAAACAGTAACAATAGGAGTTATTAAAAATGGTATCCCCAATATTGGATTAAATATTATTGGAGTTCCAAATATAACTGGTTCATTTATTCCACAAATTCCAGGAACAAAAGCTAGTTTTCCTAAAGTTTTTAATTGTTCTGACTTACTTCTCAACATAAGAAGAATCAATCCTAAAGTATTCCCAGCTCCCCCTAATATAGCTACTCTAAACATTTGTAAATTCATTAACATTTCTGGTTCTTTTCCCTGTCTTACAAGCTCAGCATTAATACCTGTGTTAGCTATTCCTATAGCAAATACTATTGGGAATATTACTGATGTTCCATTTATTCCAAATAGCCAAAGGATATTTCCAAAAATAAGTATTGCTAAATATCCCCAAATATTATTTCCAATATTTAAAGCTGGAGTTAGTAGTGCCATTATAAGTTCTGGAATAGTTTTTCCTGTTTTTACAAAAATAATTACACTTAAACCATAGATTATAAGGATATTTAAAAGTAACGGAATTAAGGCATTCATAAATGATAACACTGCTGGTGGTATATGTTCACTTTTAAATTTCCATCCAAGTCTTTCTACTAACATTGAAATCTCAACACTTATAAGAGAGATGATAATAGCAATAAAAAGTCCATCTGCTCCTAAATATTGCATAACTATTTTTCCCTCTTCTATTGGAGCTGCTACCATTAAAAAAGTTGCCATTGAGATAAGTCCAGATGTAAGATTATTTAACTTATACTCGTTAGCTAATGAATAGGCAATAGTAAAAGCTGTCATTAGCCCTACTACTCCCATAGTAAAATTAAATGGTTTTGTAATTATATCATAATTTGCCATAGCAAATTTTTTCCAACCTATCATAAATTGTAAAAATATATTACTTGTATTTGGATCTACTAATTCTAGATTTATAGGTGGATTAGCTACAATTAAGAATAATGAACCTACAACTATTAGTGCAAGTGTCATCATCATTCCTACAGAGATAGCTTGAAGATGTTTTTGATTTCCTAATTTACTACCTATTGGCAATAATACTTTTTCTAATTTTTCTAAAAATTTACTTTCCATCTCTCCCCCTTTTACTCTTGCCATGGATTAAATTTAAAAGCTGATGGAACTACATCATTTGGATTATATTTTTCTAATATCTTGTTATATCTCTCTTTATAATCATTGTCTACTTTCTTTTGAGGAGTAACTTTACTAGCTTCATTTAAGAAATGGAATGAATCTCTTCCCATCTCTGCTCCTCTTACTGTATGTTTATCCAATGCATAATCAGGAATTTCTGGAACATATCCCATTGCAAAACTTTTTATTACTATATTTTTTAATAAATCACTTGACCTATCTTTTTCACATTGACATAAGTATCTTATAGCATGGATAAAAAATATTGGTCTATCTCCATCAGCATAAGCATACTCTTTTCTCATCTGTCTTAAATTATTGATAAGTACAGCAGCCATAGGGTCTCCCATTCCTATATCTTCTACAGAGATAGCTGTAAGTCTTCTCCAAAGTTTTTCTTCCATTTGAGGAGAAGTGATATACATCTCATAAGCAAATTCACAAGCTGCTTCTACATTTCCTCTTCTGATTGATTTTTGTAAAGCTGATATTACCTCATCTCCAGCTAATCCATTTCTTGTTGTTGTTCTTGCCCAAGGGTCAACAATAAATTTTTTTTCCATTTTATATCTCCTTTTTTTATAATTTTTATTGTATAATATAATTGGTGATGTACTTTGTTAGATATAGATTATATAGTTAAAAAACATAGACTTAACAGTTTAGAAAAAGATATCTTAACCTCTATCCAAGAAAAAATTTTAAAGCAAGAAAAAATTTCTATTCGAGAGGTAGCTAAAATCAATTATACTTCTACATCTGTAATTTATAACTGTATAAAAAAAATTGGTTTCAATAGTTTTACAGATTTAATTTTTTATATAAAAAATTCTAAAACTGAAGTTGATATAGATGATAACCTAACTCTTCCTATAAAAATTTTAACTTCCAATCCTGATTCCTTGATTATGTTTTTATCTGTTGGAATTGCTAATAATATTACCTCATATATGAATGAGAGAATAACTCTTATAGGTAGACGTTCAATAGCCAATACCCATCTCCAACTTTTAAATAAAAATCTGACAAATGATACTGTTCTTATTGTAGTTTCTGAATCTGGAGAAACAGATTCATTACTAGATATGATAAAAGAAGCTAATTCCAATAATATTCCTATAATAAGTTTTGTAGGTAAGAATAACTCTTCTATTGCAAAACTTTCAACCTTTTCTTTTGAAATTGAAAAAGGAATATTTTTTGCCGAAGTAATCAACTCTTTTGAAAAGTTATTATCTAAAATATAATAAATTTTTCTTATAAAATCAATATTTTCAGGCAATAAAAAAACATTTTTCTAAATTTAGAAAAATGTTTTTTTCATCTTATTTAAATTTTGTAAGTAGCTCTCTATATTGTTTTATCATAACTTTCAGCATACCTTTTTTAACAAATTGATACCACTTGAAAGTCATTCCTTCCATTCCTCTTATAGAATCCACTATCATTCTTTTTAAAAACTCATACTCTTCAAAACTTAATTTTAATTCCATTTGCTCTTTAGCATCAGCTACAGATTTTATATAATCAAAAAACTCTCCTAATCCACTTACTTGAGCTCCCATAGCTGAAGAAGAAAACTGCTTCTTTACTTCTTCTATAAATTTAGATAGGAATTTTTTATTATTTTTATCTAAATTGACTGTTATTTTTCTTTTTCCTTTCCCTATTCTTTGAATATTGTTCATCATACCCATCATGCTAGACATATTATTCATCTGCATCGGATTCATCCCATTTGGATTTACTCTTTGTGTTTTCATAACTTCCTCCCTATATTTTTCCAATTACTTTTTCTATATCTTCAATTGAAATTGCTCCTAATCTCAATATTTTTGGCTTATCAGTCATATCTATTATGGTAGATTCTGTTCCTAATGGAGATTTTCCTCCATCTACAATAATATCTACTCTCTCTTTAAAAGTATCTGATAACTCATCATAAGCTCTAGGTGTCTTTTCTCCAGAAATATTAGCACTTGTTGTAGGAAGTAACCCACCTGCAGCTTTTATTATTTTTTGTGCGATATTCAAAGCTGGCATTCTTACTCCTACAGTATCTCCATCAGCTGTCATAATATTTGGAATCCATTCTTTCTTTTTTAAAATAATTGTAAGCCCTCCAGGCCAAAACTTTGCTATTAACTTTTCAATAGCTTCTCTATTTTTTTCTTCTACATAAGCTACTTCTTCAATCTTTTTTACATCACTTACTAATACTATAAGAGGTGACTTAAAACTTCTCTCTTTTGCCTTATATATATTTTTTATTGTCTCTTCAGATGAAATTACTCCACCTATACCATATACAGTATCAGTTGGATATATTATCAATTCTCCAGCTTTTAGTGACTTTTCTATCTCTAAAAAATCAATATTTTGTAAATTATATATTTTTTTCATACTATACACCTTATTTTTAGACTCTTAATAATTTTATCATATCTAATTAAAAAAAGCTAGTAAAATACTAGCTTTTTTCTAATTTAATTAGTTTTCCATTATTAATTTTTTCTCAAATAACTCAGATACTGATTGATTATTTACAATTCTTCTAATTGCTTCAGCAAATATTTCATCTACTGATAATACAGTTATCTTATCTAATTTTTTTCTTTCAGGTAATGCTATTGAATCAGTTATAATAACCTCTTTTAAAGGAGAAGCAGCAAGTCTTTCGATTGCTGGATCAGAGAATACAGCGTGTGTACAACATGCATAAGCCTCCTTAGCTCCTCTTTCTATAATAGCAGCAGCACCATTTGTAATAGTTCCAGCTGTATCTATCATGTCGTCTATAAATATAGCAGTCTTTCCTTGAACTTCTCCAATTAAGTTCATTACTTCTGACATATTTGGTTTTGGTCTTCTTTTATCAATAATAGCTATTTTACAGTCTAGCCATTCAGCTAATTTTCTAGCTCTCTTTACTCCACCGATATCTGGAGAAACTACTACTACATCATCTCCATATAATCCTTTTTTCATAAAGTATCTTACCATTAATGGTAATGCTTGCATGTGGTCAACTGGGATATCAAAGAATCCTTGAATTTGATCAGCATGTAAATCCATAGCAATTATTCTAGTAGCACCTGATTTTGTAAGCAGATTAGCTACTAATTTAGATGTAATTGGTTCTCTTGGGTTAGATTTTCTATCTTGTCTAGCATATCCATAGTAAGGAATAATTACATTGATACTTTTAGCTGATGCTCTTTTTAATGCATCTACGAAAATTAACAATTCCATTAAGTTTTCATTTACAGGTTCAGAAGTTGATTGTACTACAAATACATCTCTTCCTCTTACTGTTTCGTCAATTTTAACGAATACCTCTCCATCTTTAAATCTTACTACGTCTGCTTTTCCTAAAGGCAGCCCATATTTCTCAGCTATCTTTTTAGCTAAGTCTCTGTTTGAAGTTCCTGCGAAAATTTTTACATTTTCTGAATTAATCATTTTTTATTTCCTCCAGTCGGTTTTAATAATTTGTTTACTTCTTGATACAGCTAATGAGTTATTAGGAACATCTTTTGTAATTACAGACCCAGCACCTACAAGAGCTTTTTCTCCTATATTTACTGGAGCTACAAGCATAGTATCACTTCCTATAAATACCTCTTTACCTATTACAGTTTTAAATTTGTTTACACCATCATAGTTACAAGTAATTGTTCCAGCACCAATATTTGTGTTCTCTCCAACTTGTGCATCTCCCAAATATGTAAGATGCCCTGCTTTTACTCCCTTTTCAAGGGTAGATTTTTTTACTTCTACGAAATTTCCAATATGTACTTTTTCTTTTAGATGAGCTTTAGGTCTTAAATGAGCAAATGGTCCCATAGTAACTTTATCTTCTAAAATACTCTCTTCTATTACTGAACTTTCTACTCTAATATCATTCCCTAATGTGCTATCTATAATTCTAGTATTTCCTATGATTTCGCATCTTTCTCCAATTGTAGTTTTACCTTGTAAAAACACTCCTGGATAAAGTATTGTGTCTTTTCCTATTTTTACATTATCTTCTACATATGTATTTTCTGGATCTATAAGAATAACTCCCTCTTCCATAAGTTCTCTATTTTTTCTATCTCTTAAAACTTTTCCTGCTTGAGCAAGTTCTACTTTAGAGTTAACACCTAAAATTTCCATGTTATCTTCTAGTACAAAACTTTGAACTTTTTTATTTTCTAAAACTTGAATACCTATTACATCAGTAAGATAGTATTCTCCTTTTTCATTATTATTATTTATTTTATCTAAGGCCTTAAAAAGTTCTTTTGAGTTAAAACAGTATACTCCTGCATTTACTTCCTTTATCTTTTTAATTTCTTCACTAGCTTCTTTTTCTTCAACAATAGCTTTTACAAACCCATCTTCTTTTACTATTCTTCCATACCCAAATGGATTTTCATAAATAGAAGTAAGTATTGTAGTTACAGCACCACTTTCTTTATGATACTGATATAGAGATTTTAATGTACTCTCTTTAAGTAATGGAGTATCTCCACATAGTATCATTACATCCCCATCATAATTTTGAAGTTTTTCTTTAGCTTGAATCACAGCATGTCCTGTTCCTAATTGTTCAGTTTGTAAAACATAATCACAATTTTCTCCAACTACTTTTAAAACTTCATCTTTCTTATGTCCTAAAATCAATATATTTTCCTCTGGACTTAATCCAGATAAAACATCTATTATTTTAGATATCATTGGTATTCCATTTACTTTATGGATGACCTTTGGCATTTCTGACTTCATTCTAGTACCTTTTCCTGCTGCCAGAATCAATGTTTTTAGTTTCATAAACTACACTCCTTTAAGTTATACTGTACATTTACAAAAAACATCTCATACGTGTTAAATTATATCATACTTATTAAAGTATTTCAAGATTAAGTAAAATCTTTTGAAAGTTTTTCATATGCTTCATTTATCTCTTTTAATTTATTTTCATGGTATTCTTTTTCAGAATCATTTGCATTAGTAAATTTATCTGGATGATGCTGCTTTACTAAGTCTCTATAAGCTTTCTTTATATCATCTTTACTAGCATTTTTATTTACACCAAGAATCTCATAATATTTACTTTTATCCTCTGCATAGCCAAAAGGATTATTATTGTAGTATCCTCCCTGTTGCTGTCCACCATAATTTCCTCCTGCTTGACGGAAAAAATCTTCAAAATCTTTTGTATTAGTTCCATTATATCTATAATAATAAGTTCTTCTTGTCCTTTTAGGTTGATTCCTATTTCTTAAATAATTAATGAAAATTATCAAAAGAATCAGCCAAAAAAAATTAAAAATAAACCATCCAAAAAATGCCACTAATAAAAATATTATAAATAGCACAGGAAGCATTCCAACTGCTCTATTAAATCCAAAAGTAATTCCTATAACCAAAAACAATACTAATATCAATGTCATTGAAACACTATAAATCATTTGTTCTCCTTAATATTAATTTTGAAGTAACTAAACAACTTTTACTTCAAGCTTTTCTTTTAATTTTTTTATCTTCTCCCCTATATTTTTTTCACGTGGGTCTATCTCATAAGCAATTACATACTCTTTTAAAGCTCTATCTAACAACCCCATTTTTTCATATTTTTCAGCAAAATCTATATGAGCTTTGTAGATATCTAAATCTAAAAATATTGCAAAATCATAACTTGTAATTGCTTCCATTATTTTCCCAGCTCTTGAATAAGCATTTCCTAATAAAAAATGTACAAATGCTACATCTGGATTAATATCCAAAGCTTTTTCAAAATATCTAATAGCTTTTAAATACTCTTCATTTTCATAATAAAGATGACCTAAAAAGGCGAAACTTTCTGCTTTATCTTCTTTGTAATCTACAACTTTTTTATATATCTTTATTGCACTTGAATAATCTCCTTTATGATATAATAAAATAGCTAATTCACTCAACATATCTATATCATTAGGATTCATTAGAAGAGTCATTCTTACACTCTCTTCTTTTTTTAATAAATCTTCCATCTCAAGTTGATTAAAAATTTCTGCTTTTAAAATATTTTTGTCCAATTAATTTCAACCTCCCTACTTAAAGAGTCCCTAATATATTATATCATAATTTTTTATTATATAAAGATTTTTTTTAGCTTGTGTTATTAAAAAAGATAGCTAAAATTTTTAATTAAAGCTATCTCTAAGTAATTATCGTTTATATTATATTTTAGAATGTATAAATTACTCCTGTACCAAAAATATAAATTACATCATTATCAACTATTGGAGAATTAGAAATCTCCTTAGATAACTTTGTAACTCCTGTAAATCCCATTAAAGAAACTGCATCATTTATTCTATAATTTCCTAAAATTCCTATCCCTATTCTATATGCTGCTTCTCCACTATATGTTTTTGTTATTTTATCACCATTGACCTCATTAGAATCAATTCCAAAATAATAATCTACAAAGTTAGAATCATAATATACATAATTTATTGCAGGAACTAATGTTAAATTAGATGTAACTTGATAAGGTCTACTGATACTAAAATTAAAATGTCCTCCCTCTTCTCCATACTCAGCAGCCACTTTTGTTTCTAGCTCATAAAATCCTGGGTAATAAGCTAATTCTACTCCTCCCATAAGATGAGTATCTCTATCATCAATTCCTTTATACCCTGATTTCATATCACTATTTTTTACTTCATATCCACCAAATGGCATTCCATAAAGAGATAGCACATAGTTATCTTCTTCGATAACTTTATATCCCAATGATAATCCATAAGTACTTCCACCTTTTAGAAAAAACTTTTCATACTCTAAATCTACTATTGGTAAAACATAGTCATTCTTATCATTATGATATATTGGTGTAGTGACACCATATCCTATCCCTATATTCCCAGCTAATGCTCCTTGAGCTAAGACAACTAAAGCTCCTAATATAGCTAATTTATTTTTCATAAAACTCCTCCTAATATTACTTTATGACTAATATTTTATTTTTACTATGAATTTCACTTCTATTTTATCACACTTTTATCAAAAAATAAATATTTATATTAATTTAATCATAATTACCTTTTTTTCATATTTTGATATATATCTCACGTTTAATAGACATCTCATTATACTAAAAAATTAATTTAATAATTGACACTTTTTAGTAGATATGATATATTTTATTTATAAAATATACAACTTGATAGACATCATAGAATTTGTTTAGGAGGTTTTGTTTATGAAATATGCTGAAGAAGGATTACAATATCATATTGGATTAAGAAAGGGAGATGTAGGTAAATATGTAATTTTACCTGGGGATCCTAAACGTTGTGAGAAAATAGCAAGACATTTTGATGATGCTAAACTTATTGCAGATAGTAGAGAATATGTTACATATACTGGTTATTTAGACGGTGTTAAAGTAAGTGTTACTTCTACTGGAATTGGAGGTCCATCTGCTTCTATAGCTCTTGAAGAGTTAGTAAGAGTTGGAGCTGATACTTTCTTAAGAGTTGGAACTTGCGGTGGTATGCAAACAGATATAATGGGAGGCGATTTAGTCATTGCTACTGGAGCCATTCGTATGGAAGGAACTAGTAAAGAATATGCACCTATAGAATTTCCTGCTGTTGCTAATCTCGAAATTACTAATGCACTTGTTCAAGCTGCTAAAGATTTAAATAAAAAATATCATGTTGGAATTGTTCAATGTAAGGATGCTTTTTATGGACAACATGAGCCTGAAACAAAACCCGTAGATTATGAACTAGTGAACAAATGGAATGCTTGGGTGCGTCTAGGATGTAAAGCTTCTGAAATGGAATCTGCTGCTTTATTTGTTGTTGGAGATTATTTAAGAGTTCGTGTAGGTTCATCTTTTTTAGTTGTTGCTAACCAAGAAAGAGAAAAATTAGGACTAGAAAACCCCGTTGTTCATGATACAGAGGCTGCTATTGAAGTTACAGTTCAAGCTATTCGTAACTTAATTAAACAAGATAAAGAATCTGGTCTTTTATAATTTTAATTAAATAAATCGGAGGAATGATGAAAGGGATAATAATTTTAATTGGTATAGTTTTACTATTAGGTCTATTGTATCTTATATCTTCACACAAAAAGGAAGTAAAAATTTCTATTGTTGTAAAAGCTTTAATTGTTCAATTTATTCTAGCTTTTCTTCTAGTAAAGTTTCCTTTTGGAAGAATTGTAGTATCTAAGCTTTCTGATGTAGTTACAAAAATTCTTAGTTATGGATTTAATGGATTATCATTTGTATTTGGTAGTTTAGCAGACCCTAGTCAAGCTACTGGTTTCATATTTATAATAGGTGCTCTTGGAAACATAATATTCCTATCAGCTCTAGTAGCTGCTCTTTTCTATCTTGGAATATTAGGAGCTATTGTTAAAGTTATTGGTAAAGTAGTAGGGAAAATCTTAGGAACTACTCAAGTTGAAAGCTTTGTTGCTGTTGCTAATATGTTTTTAGGACAAACTGAAAGTCCTATTCTTGTTAGTAAATACTTAGGAAATATGACTCAAAGTGAAATAATGGTAGTTTTAGTTTCTGGAATGGGAAGTATGTCTGCTACAATAATTGGAGGATATACTGCTTTAGGTATTCCTATGGAGTATCTACTTACAGCTTCAGCTCTTGTTCCTTTTGGAAGTATTGCTATCTCAAAAATTCTTTTACCTGAAACAGAGCATGCTAAAGTAATTGAAAATGTAAGTATGGATAGAAAAGAACATCATGAAAATATTATATCAGCTGTTACAGAAGGAGCTGTAAACGGTATCCAAGCTGTTATTGCCATTGCTGCTTCTCTTGTAGCATTTATCTCTATTGTTTCTCTTGTAAATGGTATATTAGGAGTTGCTGGATTAAGCCTTGAGAAAATTTTCGCATATATATTCTCTCCATTTGGTTTCTTTATGGGATTAGAAGGTGAAAATATCTTGTATGCTGGAGAATTACTTGGATTTAAATTAGTTTTAAATGAATTTGTTGCTTTTCAAAATTTAGGTCAACACCTTGCTTCTTTAGATTATAGAACAGGACTTATGTTAAGTATTGCTATGGCTGGGTTTGCTAATGTTTCTAGTATGGGAATTTGTATTTCTGGAATATCTATACTTTGTCCTGACAAAAGACCTGTACTTGCTAGACTTGCTTTCAAAGCTATGATAGGTGGTTTTGCTGTAAGTATTTTAAGTGCTATGATTGTTGGATTTATCACAATTATATAAATTTATGTTATAATATATTGAGGTTGATTTTCAACCTCAATTATTACTAGAAGGAGGTATTTATGCAAAAAATATTTGAACAATATAAAGATATTCTAGATAGAGCTTTTGAGGTAATGGAAAAAGCTTATGCACCTTATTCAAAATACCATGTTGGAGCTTGTGTAAAAACTAAAGATGGAAAATATCATGTTGGAGCTAATATAGAAAACGCTTCTTATGGGCTTACTAATTGTGCTGAAAGAAGTGCTCTATTTCATGTATATTCTTTAGGGTATAGACAAGATGACATTGAATCTATGGCTCTAGTAACTAGAGGGAACACTTTAGGAAGTCCTTGCGGAGCATGTAGACAAGTTATGGTTGAGCTTTTAAAAAAGGATACCCCTATAATTATTGCTAATACAAATTCTCAAGCTATGATCACAAATATTGTTGAACTTTTACCTTTTTCTTTTACAAGTGATGATTTAAAATAATAGGAGGATATATTAATATGACACCACATAATAATGCTAAAATCGGAGAAATTGCAAAAAATGTTTTAATGCCTGGAGATCCTTTAAGAGCAAAATTTATAGCTGAAACATTTTTAAAAAATATAAAACAAGTTAACTCTGTTAGAAATATGCTTGCCTATACTGGAACATATAAAGGAAAGGAAATTACTGTTATGGCTTCTGGAATGGGAATGCCATCAATAGGAATATACTCTTATGAGTTATTTAAAGTATATGGAGTAGAAAATATTGTACGTGTTGGTTCAGCTGGAGCATATGTTGATAAGTTAGATGTATACGATGTTGTCTTAGCTGAATCAGCTTGGAGTCAATCAACTTTTGCTCATACTCAAAATGGATATGAAAGTGATACTACATACCCAGATAAAGAATTAAATGAAAAAATTATAGCAACTGCTAAAAAATTAGGTATTCCTTTACATGTTGAAAAAATTCATTCAAGTGATGTATTCTATACAGAGCCAAATGTAGATAGCTATAAAGAGCATTTTGCAAAACATGGTTGTACATGTGTAGAGATGGAGAGCTTTGCTCTATTCCATAATGCTAAAGTTTTAGGTAAAAAAGCAGCTTGTCTCTTAACTATATCTGATTCTTTCACTTCTCATAAAGTTACAACTCCTGAAGAAAGACAAACTGCTTTCACTAAGATGATGGAAATAGCTCTAGAAACTTTTATTGACTAAAAAGGAGATTAATATGAAAAAATACAAAAGAATTTTTACAATAGTATTAGATTCATTAGGAATTGGAGCTATGAAAGATTCTGAAAAATTTGGAGATATAGGAGTAGATACACTTGGTAATATTGCTAAATCTGTTTCTTCTCTTAATATTCCAAATCTGCAAAAATTAGGATTAGCTAATCTACATCCTATTAAAAATGTAAATACAGTAGAAAAACCATTAGGATATTTTGCTGCTCTTAATGAAACTAGTGTTGGAAAAGATACTATGACTGGACATTGGGAGATGATGGGACTAAATATACAAAAACCTTTCCAAACTTTTACTGATACAGGTTTTCCAAAAGAATTAATAGATGAACTTGAAGCTAAATGTGGACGTAAAGTAGTTGGAAATAAATCTGCTAGTGGTACAGAAATACTTGATGAATATGGAGAACATGAGATAGCTACAGGAGACATGATAGTTTATACCAGTGCTGACTCAGTTTTACAAATCTGTGGACATGAAAAATATATGGGATTAGATAATCTTTATAAATATTGTGAAATAGCTAGAGAACTTACTATGAAAGATGAATGGAAAGTCGGGAGAATAATAGCTAGACCATATATAGGTGAAAAAAAAGGAGAATTCAAAAGAACAAGTAATAGACATGATTATGCTTTAAAACCTTATGGAGATACTGCTCTTAATGTTTTAAAAAATGCTGGACTAGATGTAATTTCTGTTGGAAAAATTAATGATATATTTGATGGAGAGGGAGTTACTGAGTCTCATAAATCAAAAAGTTCTGTTCATGGAATGGAACAAACTATTGAAATAGCCAATAAAGATTTTATAGGTCTTTGTTTTGTAAATTTAGTAGATTTTGATGCTTTATGGGGACACAGAAGAAATCCGCAAGGTTATGCTGAGGAGATAGAAAAATTTGATAAAAATTTAGGAGTACTTCTTTCTAAGTTGAGAGAAGATGATCTATTAATATTGACAGCTGATCATGGAAATGATCCTACTTATACTGGAACTGATCACACTAGAGAACAAGTGCCTTTTATAGCTTATTCTCCATCTTTTAAAGAAAATGGAAATTTAGGAGAATTTGATACCTTTGCTGTAATAGGAGCAACAATAGTTGATAACTTTGGACTAACAATGCCTCAAGATACTATTGGATACTCTATTTTAGATAAAATAAATTAAGAGAGGATATGTATATGGATAGAAATAAAATATTAAGTGCTGTTGACCACACACTTTTAACTCAAAATGCTACTTGGGAAGATATAAAACAAATTCTTGATGATGGAATAAAATATAATGTTGCTTCTGCTTGTATTCCAGCTTCTTATGTAAAAAAAGCTAAAGAATATGTAGGAGATAAGCTACCTATTTGTACAGTAATTGGTTTCCCTAATGGTTATTCTACAACTGCTGTAAAAATTTTTGAAACTGAAGATGCTATTAAAAATGGTGCTGATGAAATAGACATGGTTATCAATATTACTGATGTAAAAAATGAAAATTTTGATGCAATCTTAGAAGAGATTAAAGATATTCATAAAGCTTGTAATGGTAAAATATTAAAAGTGATTATTGAAACTTGTCTTTTAACTGAAGAAGAGAAAATAAAAATGTGTGAAATAGTTACTAAATCAGGAGCAGAATATATTAAAACTTCTACTGGATTTTCAACTGGTGGAGCTACATTTAATGACATAGCTTTAATGAAAAAATATGTAGGAAAAGATGTAAAAATAAAAGCTGCTGGTGGAATTTCTTCATTAGATGATGCTGCTAAGTTTATGGAATTAGGTGCTGATAGACTAGGTACAAGTAGAATAGTAAAAATCATCAAAGGGGAAAACTCTGAAAATATGTATTAATTTAATTAAATATGGAGGACTGACTTAACAGTCCTCCATATTTTTTAATCTTTCCAAATTCCTAATTTTCTAGCTTCTTCTTTTAACTTTTCTCTAAAATCTGGATGAGCTATACTTATTAATAATTTAGCTCTTTCAAAAGCACTCTTTCCTTTTAAATTAACTTTTCCATATTCTGTTACAACATATTGTACATTAGCTCTTGTATCAGTTACTATAGATCCTTCTTGTAATGTAGGTCTTATTCTTGATTTTAATTGACCATCTTTTGTTTTGAATGTAGATGATAAGCAGATAAAGCTTTTTCCTCCTTTAGATAGATAACCTCCTAGTACGAAGTCAAGCTGTCCTCCAGCTCCACTTATATGTTTAGGACCAGCACTTTCAGTATTTACTTGTCCAAATAAGTCTATATCAACAGCATTATTAATAGATATAAAGTTATCTATTGAAGAGATAGTTCTAATATCATTTACATAATCTACTGGTGCTGCCATTATCTCTGGGTTATTATTTAAATACTCATACATCTCTTTTCCACCAGCAGCAAATGTAAATACTTGTCTAAATCTATTAGAGTTTTTATGAGCTCCTGTTACTTTTCCAGCTTTAGCCATTTCTACAAATGAGTCAACATACATTTCTGAATGTACACTTAAATCTTTTAAATTAGATTTAGCTATTAAAGATCCAACAGCAGTTGGCATTGCTCCTATTCCTAATTGAATACAACATCCATCTTTTAATTCTTCTACTATTAGCTCAGCTACTTTCATATCTACTTCTGATGGAGTAGGTGCTGGTAAAATAGCTGGCATTGGATTATCTCCTTCGATTATCATATCCACTTTTGAAATATGGATAGCATGCTCAAATCCTCCTTGACATACTGGAAGATTTTTATTTACCTCTACTATAACTTTTTTAGCTACTTCACAAACTGCCATCATATGAGAAGGGCTTACACTGAAGTTGAAGTACCCTGCTTCATCCATTGGAGTAACTTGCATAACCGCCACATCTACTTTTGCCCCACCATCTCTATAATATCTTGGCATTTCTGAATATCTTAAAGGCATATAGAAACCTAAACCTTTTGATATTAATTTCCTTTCTAATCCACTTGAATGCCATGAATTCCAAGTAAAATGTTTTTCTGGATTTTCTATTTTAAAAACTTCTGGTTCCCATAAAAGAATTCCACCTCTTAAGTTAATATCTGTTAATTCTGGCATTCTTTTAGCTAAAGCTTTATCAAAAGCTACTGTAGTAGTTACACACCAACCATAATCTACAAAATCCCCAGATTTTACTATCTCTGCTGCTTTTTCTGCTGATACTAATTTTTCTTGATACTCTTTTTCAAATGTTGACATATCTACACTCTCCTTTTATTATCTCAAAAAACTCTATATATTATATATTTTTATATTATCCAACTAACTTAATTCTATCATATTTTTTCTCAATAGTATATGATTTTTTTTCATATTGTTATGAATTTGATTTAAAAATAATATTTTTAGGTATTTATTTTAACATTTATTATTTGATATAAGTTATAAAATTATAAAAATAAAAAAGAGGAATTTTTATAAATTTCATTCCTCTTAATCTGCATACTATCTAAACTTTTTCTAATTCAACAGTTAATTTCAATCTTTTTAAACCACTTTTAAGTGCTTTTATTTTTACTTTGCTTATCTTCATATCTGATAACTCTTCATCAGGGACATCTTGAAGCTTAGATATACTATTATATTTATTTATAAGTTTTTCAATATCTTTTTTAGTCAATTTACTAATTCTTCCTAAAAGTCTATATCCTTTAGGGCTAACTTCATTATCTAAAAGACTATAACTCTTTCCATAACCAAGAGCATGAGAGAAATTCTCTACTTCTAATAACTCTTCATCGTCTAAAGCTTTCATCTTTTCTTTTACATCTTTATAATCTCTATCTTCTTCCATATAATCTCTTATTAAGTCATATTCATCTTCTTCTATATCTTGATTTAAATCTTGAAATTGTAAATTTAAAAGTCTTCCTTCTACTCCTAACTCAACTACACAACTATTTACTTCATCACCAATTCTTCTAAGCATTTCAAATCTTTGAAGAGCTGTTGCTACATCATAAAGAGTTGCTATATTATCTAACTCAAGACTAGTTAAATTTGCTAACGCTCTATCCAAAACAGATTTATATCTTTCCATAGTTTTTATAGCTTGCGAAGCTTCATTTTCAATTGATGAGCCATCTTTTAACCTATATCTTATATCATCTCTATAAAGAGTTATCACATTTCTTCTTTCAGACACTGCTATGACAAGTTTTCCTGTTTGTTGGCCAGCTCTTTGAGCAGTTCTATGTCTTGTTCCACTCTCTGTTGATCTATACTTCCTATCTGGTTGTAAATGTACATTTGCATACATTATTTTTTTACATTCTGCATCTAATATTATTGCTCCATCCATTTTAGCTAGTTCATATACTCTCTCTGGAGTAAAATCACAATCTAAATAAAATCCACCATCTGTTATTTTTTTTACATTTTCATCAAACCCAACCACTATCAAAGCTCCTAGTCCAGCTTCAAGTATATTGTTTAATCCTTCTCTTAAAGCTGTTCCTGGTATTACAAATGACAGCATCTCCTCTAATTTTTTACTGTCCATCTTTATTCATCCTTTCTAAAAGTTCTTCCAAGTTTTTTAAATATATCAGTTTTAAATTATACTTATTTTTTTCTATTTCTTTTCTATTGGCCTCTGGAATATATACTCCTTTAAAACCAAGCTTTTCTAACTCTCTAAGCCTTTTGTCTATAAAGAAGACTTTTCTAATCTCTCCTCTTAAACCTAATTCTCCTATAGCTGCTATTTTTTGACTAATTTCTACTCCCTTATAGATAGATAACAACGAAATAAGTACAGCTAAATCTGCAGCTGGGTCTTCTATGTTAAGCCCTCCTGGAATATTTACAAATAAATCTTTCATAGATAAATTTATATGCATTTTTTTCTCTGCAATAGCTGTAAGTATCTGGATTCTATTTCTATCAAATCCCTGTACTATTCTTTTTGGTATACCTATTGTTACCTCTGTAAGTAAAGTTTGTACCTCTAATAAAAAAACTTTTGTTCCTTCTAATACAGGTACAACCATACTCCCTATATTTTTCTCTTCTCTTTCACTTAAAAAATATTCTGAAGAGTTTTTTATCTCCTTCATTCCATCTTCTTCCATACTAAATACTGCTATTTCATTTGTTGAACCAAATCTATTTTTAGTACTTCTTAAAATACGATAAAAAAGTCCCTCTTCTCCTTCAAAATTAAATACAGCATCTACCATATGCTCCAAAAGTTTTGGACCGGCTACCTTTCCATCTTTAGTTATATGACCTACTATAAAAAAAGATATCCCATATTTTTTAGCTAACTCTATGATTTTTAAAGTACATTCACGAATCTGCGTTGGAGTTCCAGGAATAGAATCTACAACAGAATTATACAATGTTTGTATAGAATCTACAATAACAACTTTAGGTTTTTTACTAACTAGATACTCATAAATTCTTGAAATATCTGTTTCTGACATTAAGAATAGATTTTTACTTTTTATATTTAATCTCTCTCCTCTATTTTTTACTTGAGCAGGAGATTCTTCCCCTGATATATAGATTACTTCTCCATATGTAGTATATTCATTTGCTACTTGTAGTAATAGTGTTGATTTTCCTATTCCAGGATTTCCAGTTATTAAGATTACTTCTCCACAAAGTAATCCTCCACCTAAAATTCTATCAAACTCTCCTATTCTAGTTCTATATCTATCATTTTTTTCTGTTAATATTTCATCAAAGGAAAAAACTTTCTCTGAAGTTTCTTTAATAGAAATAGCAGATGAAATTACTAAAGCCCCTACTGAAGATGTCACTTCTATTTCCTCTTCAAAACTTCCCCAACTACCGCATTGTGGACATTTTCCTGCCCACTTAGTAGCTTTATATCCACACTCACTACATATATAAAAACTTTTAGTTTTTGCCATCTATAACCTATCCTTTTAGACTTTCAGCCTTCTTCTTAATTATATCTATAATCTTTTCATCTACAAATATATCTAATCTAGCTCCTACTGTTGCTGCTTCTCTTACAGAGCTTGAACTTAAATACATATACTCTCTAGCTGCTGGTATAAATATAGTTTCTATCTCTCCATAAGACAAATCATGGTTTACAAAAGCATACCCTAACTCATATTCAAAGTCTGAAACAGCTCTTAATCCTCTAATTATTATATCAGCACCATTTTCTTTCATAAAATCTATTAAAAGTCCATCAAAACTTTTTACTTCAACTTTATCTCCAAACTCTGATACTAACATCTCTATTAAATTTTTTCTTTCCTCTAAAGAAAACCAACATTTTTTATTAGCATTATTCATTACCGCTACTATTAACTTATCAGTAATCTTTAAAGATTTTTTTATTACATCAAAATGTCCCTTAGTTATCGGGTCAAAACTTCCTGCATATACTCCTATTCTCATATATCCACCTTTACTTCATCAAAATAATTTCATAACTATAATCATTTTGACTATTCTCTTCCAAAATAATTTTTTTCTTTCTATTTTTTACAAAATCTTCTACAAAATCAAAATATAACTCTTTAAAAGCTATTTTCAATTTTTTAGACAAAATCACTTTTATGATATTTATGTCCTCATCTTTAGCACACTCTTTTATTTCTGTCATCATCTCATGGATAACAGAATCTTTGGATTTTATTTTTCCAGTTCCTTCACACATAGGGCATCTCTCTTGAAAGTAATTATAAAGAGGTTTTCCTGTTCTTTTTCTTGTCATCTCTATAAGTCCTAAATCTGTAAAATGAACTATATTATTTTTTATTCTATCCTTAGAAAGATTTTGTTCTAAGGCTTCTAAAACTTTTAATTTATCCTCTTCTAATCTCATATCAATAAAATCTATTATTATAATTCCACCTAAATTTCTCAATCTAAGTTGTCTAGGTATCTCTCTTGCTGCTTCTAAATTAGTGTTTAAAACTGTTTGTTCTAAGTTATAGCTTCCAGTATTCTTTCCTGTATTCACATCTATACTTATTAATGCTTCTGTTTTTTGGATAACTAAATATCCACCACACTCTAATCTTACTTCTTCTTTTAAAGCATTTTCTATCTCTTTTTCTATCCCATATCTTTCAAAAATTCCAATTTCATCATCATTATACAGCTTTATTTTTGTTTTTAAAGTCTTTTCACTAAAAGCATTAATATAATCAATTACTTCCCAATATACCTCTTCGTTATCTATAACCAATTCATCAATCTCATTAGAAAATATATCTCTAAGTACAGTAGCTACTATTCCATTATCTTTATATAATACTTCTCCTATTTTGGCTGTACTTGTTTTTTTCTCTATATCTTCCCATTTTTTTACAAGATATTCCATCTCTCTTTCAAAATGAAAAATACTCTTTCCTTGAGCAGCAGTTCTAATGATTACTCCCATATTTTCAGGTTTTAAATCTCTCACTATCTCTTCTAATCTATTTCTTTCCTCTTCCTCTTTTATCTTCTTAGAAATAGCTATATGATTATTATTAGGCATTAATACTAGATATTTTCCTGGAATAGTATAGTGAGTAGTAACTCTTGCTCCTTTAGTTCCTCTTGGTTCACTAAGTACTTGTACTACTACCTCATCTCCTACTGTTAGTATATCTTCAATAGGTCTCTCACTATTACATATTCCATCTAAATATTTCTCTTCAAATTCTCTTAAATCATTTACATATAAAAATGCATTCTTTTCTAATCCTATATTTACAAAAGCTGATTCCATTCCTGGTAAAACATTTGCTACCTTTCCTTTATAAATATTAGCATTTATTCTTCTTTCTTCCTCTCTCTCTATAAGGACTTCTACAACTTTTTCATCTTCTATAATAGCTGCTCTTGATTGAAATTCATCTATGTTGATTACTATCTGATTCATTCTATTCCAACTCTCCCTTTAGTACATCTAACCTAGAATACTCTTTACCATTTACAACTACACTATCTCTATCTATTGAGTTATCTATTTTTATCTCAAAAAACTCTTTTAATCTTATTTTATTTACTTTTTTTATTCCTACAAGCTTAGAAATATTTTTTTCATTAGCTAATATTTCTAATTTTTTCTCTCTATCTATAATTTTTTTGAAAAAACTATAATAGATTTCTGTTTCTACTAACTCTCTAAAAGCTGGATGAAATGGTCCACCTAAAACTACTCCATCCTCTCTTAAATCCTCACTTGGCTGTAACCCTACTCTTATTATATTTATACCATTACTTTCTAATAATGCATATATTTTTCTAGTTCTAGCTATTGCCTCTTCTATTGTAAGAGGAGTATACTCCCCTTTTAAAAACATATTCTCCATTTTAGTATTTTTTATTACTAAAGTAGGATAGATTCTTACCATATCAGGTTCCATATCTAGAGCTTTTACTGCTGTTTCATAGTCACTCTCATCTGTAGATTTAGGCAATCCTATCATAAGTTGTATCCCTAGTTCTATACCATATTTTTTTATAGTTTTACAAGCTTCAGCTACTACACTTACTGGATAATATCTCTCTGTTGCTAATAAAACTTCTTCGTCTAATGATTGAACTCCTAACTCAACAGAAGTTACTCCATATTTTTTTAATTGAGCTACTATCTCATCATTTATACAGTCAGGTCTTGTTGATAATCTAATTCCTGATATATCTCCTCTTTTTATATATTCATATGCAGTTTTTAGATATTCCTCTTGTAATTTCATAGAAATCCCTGTAAAAGTTCCACCAAAGAAAGCCACTTCTTTCTTGGAATTCTTTGGAAGAGTTTCTAAGTACATTTCTATGATATTTTTTAAGTCCTCCATTGTTACATCAGTTTCTCTACCATTTATTTTTTTTTGATTACAAAAAACACATGAATTTGGACATCCAAAATGGCTTATAAATACAGGTATATTATAGTGCTTCATGAATTTTTACCCCTAATTTCTTACATAGAGATTTTGCTGCTGCCTGCTCTGCTGTTTTTTTATTTTTTCCTGTACCTCTATCTGATTTTTCTTCATCTATACCATTATCTATCTTTACTTCTATCTCAAATATTTTCTGATGATCTGGTCCTATCTCATTGATAACTGAATATTCTGGAATAACTCTATAATTTTTTTGACTATATTCTTGAAGAATAGTTTTAAAATCTAAAATCTCTTCATTGCTATCTACATGGTCAATAGAATCTTTTATGTGTGTTAAAACAAACTCTTTTGCTGTTTCAAAATTAGAGTCCATGTATATGGCTCCTAAAATAGCTTCAAAGGCATCTCCTAAAATAGAACTTCTCTCTCTTCCTCCAGTTAACTCCTCTCCTCTACTAAGTAAAAGATACTTTCCTACTTCTAACTTTTTAGAAATTCCAGCTAAAACTGGCTCACTTACTACCATAGATTTAACCTTTGCTAAATCACCTTCTGTAGAATTAGCATAACTTTTATATAAATATTCTGTAACAACAAGATCTAGAACTGCATCACCTAGCAGCTCTAGTCTTTCGTTACTTATTTTTTTATATCTTCTATGCTCATTTCCAAATGAACGATGAATAAGTGAATTTTTTAGAAGTTCTTTATTTTTGAAAGAATACCCAAGATTTTTTTCAAAATCTAAGTAATTTCTTTTCATTATTTCCTCCTAAAATTATTTATATTTTCTCATAGCTATTACAGCATTATGTCCACCAAATCCTAATGAACTTGACATAGCTACATTTATCTCTTTCTCTACTGCTACATTTGGTACATAGTTTAAATCACAATCAGCATCTGGGTTATCATAGTTTATTGTAGGTGGGACTACTCCTTCAGATATAGCTTTAGCTATAAGTACAGCTTCTATTCCTCCTGCTGCTCCTAATCCGTGTCCTGTTGCTCCCTTAGTTGATGATACCATTAAATTCTTAGCACAATCTCCAAATACAGATTTTATTGCTGCTGTTTCATTTCTATCATTTGCCGGTGTTGATGTTCCATGAGCATTGATATATGTTACTTCATCAAGAGATATATTTCCTTCTTTAAGAGCCATTTTAAATGCTCTTGCTGCTCCTTCTCCACCATCTGCTGGAGCTGTTATATGATAAGCATCACAAGTCTCTCCATATCCTACTATTTCAGCATATATTTTTGCGCCTCTAGCTTTTGCATGTTCTAACTCTTCAAGAATTAATACTCCTGCTCCTTCTCCCATTACAAATCCATCTCTATCAGCGCTAAATGGTCTTGAAGCTTTTGTTGGCTCATCATTTCTTGTAGATAATGCTTTCATATTAGCAAAAGCATTCATAGCAAATGGAGTTATAGAAGCTTCTGTTCCTCCTGCTATCATAGCTATTGCTCTTCCATTTTTTATCATTTCAAAAGCATCTCCCACTGAGTGAGTTCCTGATGCACAAGCTGTAACTATTGATTTATTTGGTCCTTTTGCCCCAAAATATATTCCTATATTTCCAGAAGCCATATTTGCTATCATAGCTGGAATAGTAAATGGAGATATTCTTTTTACTCCCTTTTCTAGCATTGTTTGATGTTGAGCTTCAAATATCTCAATTCCCCCTATACCAGAAGAAACTATTACTCCCACTTCTTCAGCGTTAGTTTCATCAATTACTAATTTCGAATCTTCTAATGCCATTTTTGTAGCTGCAATAGCAAATTGAGTATTTCTAGCTAATTTTTTTACTTCTTTTTTTTCAATTCCAAATTCAATTGGATCAAAATCTTTTACTTCTGCTGCTATTTGTACTGGCATATCAGTAGCATCATATGATTCTATTCTTCCTACTCCTGTTTCCCCAGCTACTATTCTTTTCCAGCTTTTTTCAATTCCTGTACCTAGTGCAGTTATAAGTCCTATTCCTGTAACTACTACTCTGTTCACAATACCACCTCAATTTTATTTACTATATATAAGTGACGGGGTACTTTCATACCCCGCTTTCTTTTATTTAATTAATTATTTAGATTCGATATAATCAATAACGTCTTGAACTGTTTTTATTTTTTCAGCATCTGTATCAGGGATTTCTACATCAAACTCTTCTTCGAAAGCCATTATTAACTCAACTGTATCTAATGAGTCTGCTCCTAAATCCTCTACAAAGTTTGCCTCAGGTACTACTTGTTCAGCGTCTACTCCTAATTGCTCAACTACTATCTCTCTTATTTTATCTAACATTTTTCTTCCTCCTTAATTTTTTCTTTATCTATTTTAAAAAACGTTATATATAATAGATTTTACTATATATTTGACAAATCTTCAAGTTTTTCTATATTTTTTACCTCAATTTCTTTGTCAATCTTTTTAATAAGTCCTGCTAAAACCTTTCCAGGTCCTATTTCATAAATAGTTGTTACCCCTTCAGATTTTAATTTTTTTATAGTATCTACCCATTTTACAGGTCCAAAACTTTGTCTATATATTTCATCTTTTACCTCATCTACAGAAGTTAAGATATTAGCTGTAGTATTTGCTACTAACTTTATATCAGTCATAGTAAAATTATACTTCTCAGCTTCCTCTTTTAATTTTTCTCCTGCTTCCTTCATAAGAGATGAATGGAAAGGACCTGATACTGCTAATGGCATAGCCCTTCTTGCTCCTGCTTCTTTTAAAACTTCACAAGCTTTTGCTATAGCATCTTTTTCTCCTGCTATTACTGTTTGCTTAGGTTCATTGAAGTTTACAGCCTCTACTACTCCATCTACCTTTTTTAACTCTTCAATTATCTTATCTGAATCTAATCCGATTATAGCTGCCATTCCACCATTTACTTTTTCAGCTACTTCATTCATAAACTTTCCTCTAGCAGAAGTAAGTTTTACTGTATCCTCTATTAAAAGATACCCTGCAGCTCCAAAAGCAGCATACTCTCCTACAGAGTGCCCAGCTACATAGTCAGCTTTTACTCCTTTAGCTTCTAATAATTTTTTTAATATTAAACTCATTGATACAATTGCTGGTTGAGTATTTTTTGTTTCTTTTAATACCTCTTCTGGTCCCTCAAACATAACTGTTTTTAAATCAAAATCTAACTTTGAAAATAGGTTGTCAAACTCTTGTCTAGCTAATTCATTATTTTCATATAATTCTTTTCCCATTCCAACATATTGTGTTCCTTGTCCTGGAAATACGAAAGCTATTTTAGACATATTCTCCTCCTTAATAAAACACCTGTATTTTAATATATCATAGCTATTTAAATATGTCAATATTTATTAGTATGCCCACTTCATTATTATTGAACCATAAGTAAGTCCTGCACCAAATCCTGTAAGTGCAATCATATCACCTTTTTTTACCATTCCTTTTTCTAATGCCTCACCTAAAGCCAATCCTACTGAAGCTGAAGAAGTATTTCCAAATCTTTGTAAATTCATATAGAACTTTTCTAGAGGTACATGAATTCTTTTAGCTGCTGATTCAATAATTCTTACATTTGCTTGATGCGGAAATATCATATGTAAATCTTCTGATTTTACATTAGCTATTTTCAAAGCTTTATTTGTTGCACTTGGTAAAGCATGAACAGCAAATTTAAATACATCTTGCCCTTTCATTTTTACAAAATTTTCTCTATTTACTATTGTTTCTGCAGTATTTGGCTTTTTAGTTCCTCCAGCTGGTGTTCTTAAAATATCCTCATCTTCTCCCTCAGCTCCTAGATAAGTAGATAACATTCCAAATCCTTCTTCTACCTCTCCTACTACTGCTGCTGCTGCTCCATCTCCAAATAATATACAAGTATTTCTATCTTGCATATCAATTATTCTTGAAAGAGTTTCTGCCCCTATTACAAGAATATTTTTATAAATTCCACCTCTTATTAATCCTCCAGCAACTGTAAGTCCATATATAAATCCACTACATGCAGCATTTAAATCACAAGCTGGCACATTTTTTATCTCTAATTTATTTTGAACAAGACAAGCTGTAGCTTGAACTAGGTAGTCTGGACTGCAAGTAGCCACTAATATCATATCTATATCCTCTTTTGCTATTCCTGAAGCTGCTATTGCTTTTTTAGCTGCTTCTACACATAAATCTGAAGTAGCTTGTTCAGGAGCAGCAAATCTTCTTTCTTCTATTCCTGTTCTTGTTCTTATCCACTCATCACTTGTATCTATTATTTTTTCGAAATCAAAGTTAGTCATTACCTTTTCTGGTACATAATACCCTAATCCTTTGATACCTACACTTTTAAATTCCATTTTTCCTCCTAATCTAAGGTTTTATTTTCACTATTTTCCATATCTATAACATTTTTCAACTCTTCTACAAATTTCATTTCAGCAAATTTATTAGCTACTTTAATAGCATTTTTTATACCATTTGAATCTGAATTTCCATGTGCTTTTATAGAAAGTCCATTTAATCCTAAGAACATTGCTCCTCCATATTCTGAGGAATCCATTCTTTTCATTATATGTTTCATAGCTGGCTTTAATAATAATGCTCCTAATTTATATATAAAAGATTTATTTATCTCTTCTTTTAAAGATGAAACTACAAACTTCGCTATTCCTTCAGCTGTTTTTAGAACCATATTTCCTGTAAATCCATCAGTAACTACTACATCTATTTTTCCATTCATTACTTCTGTACTCTCTACATTTCCAGCAAAATTTATGCTTTTATTCTCTCTTAAAAGATTATATGCTTCTCTTGTAACTTCATTCCCTTTTCCTTCTTCAGTTCCTATATTAAGTAAGCCTACTGTAGGATTTTTCATTCCTAATAATATTTCCAAATATTTTGAGCCCATTATAGCATATTGATTTAAAAACTCTGGTTTACAATCAGCGGTAGCTCCTACATCTAGCATTAACATCTTACCTTTTTTATTAGGAAACATTGTTGCAATAGCTGGTCTAAGTACTCCTTTTATTCTTTTTAATTTAAGTTGACTCGCTGTAATTAAAGCTCCAGTATTTCCTGCTGATACAGAAGCATCTACTACTCCTTCTTTTACTAGTTCCAAAGTTCTATTCATAGATGAATCTTTTTTACTCTTTACAGCTGTAACAGGGTCATCTGTCATTTCTATTACTTCTCTAGCATCAACTATCTCTATTTTTGTACTATCATATTTGTATTTTTTTAACTCTTCTTCTATTATCTCTTTTTTTCCAACAAGTACAAGGTGTAAAGACTCTATTTCTTCTAATGCCTTCATAGCCCCTTTTATCGTTTCAAAAGGTGCCTTATCTCCACCCATAGCATCCAACGCTATTTTCATTACTGTCCTCCTATAAAAAAATTCTCCCTATATATTATACATCATAATTTAAAATTTTAAAAATATTTTTAATATAATTTATAATAAAAAAAGACAAGAGCTTATCTTGTCTTTTTTTATCTAATTAAACAATCTAATTACTCAGCTTGTCCTGCTAGAACTTGTTTACCATTGTAATCTCCACATGAAAGACATACTCTGTGTGGTCTTCTTGGAGCTCCACATTTTTCACAAGTTGTTAATCCAGTTCCAGTTAAAGCATGATGAGATCTTCTCATGTTTTTCTTAGCTTTAGATGTTTTCTTCTTAGGTACTGCCATCTTAGTTTCCCTCCTACTTACAATCTTATTTAAAAATTAATTTTTTATCTGTAATAATTGTTGCCATCGTGGATCTATCCCATCATTACTATGTTTCTCTATTTCTGAATCATCTTCACAACTAGGTTCACATTGTGGATATGGTGGCATATCTAATAATATATACTCTCTTACTAAGCTTTCTAAATCTATTATTCCATTTTCTATTGGGTCATAAATTTCATTTTTATCAATTTCACACTCAGTACTTAAGCTCTTTAAATACTGTATATATTGATTTTCATCTAAGAATGTTCCCATAAAATCATTTTCTAGTTTTAAATTAAACTCTTTTAAACATCTTACACATTGTACTCTTAGTATTGTTGAGTAATGTCCACTTATTTCAACTTTTCCATTGTTATTTACAGCTGTTCCAACAACATGTACTTTTTCTATAAGTTCAATATCTTCTATATTTTCTATATAGAAATCAAACTTTAAAATCTGGTTTGGAAAATCTTTAATCTCTAATTTCAAAACAATTTCCTCCAATCGTACACCTAGATATTTTACTAACTTTTTTAAATATTGTCAAGTAATTTTTCTTAACAAAGGATTTTTTATTCTATACATTAAATAAAAATTCCATTAAATCTCCATCTTGTACTATATACTCTTTTCCTTCTAGTCTAAGAACACCAGCTTCTTGTGCTCCTTTCCATCCAGAATATTTTATAAAGTCATCAAAAGATACCACTTTTGCTCTAATAAAGCCTTTTTCAAAATCTGTATGTATCTCCCCCGCTGCTTTTGGTGCTGTATCTCCTATTTTTATTGTCCAAGCTCTTACCTCTTTTACACCAGCAGTAAAATATGTTTGAAGTCCTAATAACTTATATCCTGCTCTAATAAGTCTATTAAGCCCAGCTTCCTCTACCCCTAAAGCTTCTAGATACTCTTTTTTACTCTCTTCATCATCCATCTCTTGTAATTCTGCCTCAACTTTAGCAGATACTATTACAACTTCTGACCCTAACTCTTTTGCATATTCTCTAACTTTTTCTACATATTCATTACCTGTTGCTAAATCATCTTCAGATACATTAGCTGCAAATATCATAGGTTTTAAAGTTAATAGTTGATAAGTTCTAACTAGTTCTAATTCTTCGTCATTCATTGACAATGTTTTTAAAAGCTGAAAATTTTCTAAGTGAGTCTTACACTTTTCTAAAACTGGCATAAGAGCCATAGACTCTTTATTTTTGTTCATAGCTAATTTTTTATGTTTCTCTATAGCTTTATCTACAGTTTCCATATCAGCAAAAATTAACTCTGTATTAATTACTTCTATATCTCTTATAGGATCTACTGAGCCACTTACATGGATTACATTATCATCTTCAAAGCATCTTACAACTTGACAAATAGCTGCTGTTGTTCTAATATTTGATAAGAACTTATTTCCAAGTCCCTCTCCTTTTGCTGCTCCCTTTACAAGCCCAGCTATATCCACAAACTCCACTGTTGCTTGAACTACCCTTTGTGGATTGATTATCTTTGATAATTCATCTAACCTTGAATCTGGTACAGTTACCATCCCTACATTTGGTTCTATTGTACAAAATGGATAGTTTGCTGCTTCTGCTGCTCCAGCTTTTGTTATAGCATTAAAAAGTGTTGATTTACCTACATTTGGAAGTCCTACTATTCCTATTCCAATCATTAAAAAACTCCTCCTAAAATTTTTTATTACCATAAATTTTATCATATATTAAAAACTTTGTAAATCTTTTCTATAATTATTATATGAAATTTTTCTGAAAAAAAAGACTAAAAGTTTTTATACTTCTAGTCTTAAAAACATTCTGGTGGAGATGACGGGAATCGAACCCGTGTCCGAAACTACCAGCGCCATAGGCTTCTACAATGCTTAGTCTACTATTTTATTTCGCAACAATCACTCCCGCAGACAGGGCTAACTGAAGCTATTCTCTAAAATGTCCCTTTGAGCTTAGAGAAATCACTAAAGGTAATCTGTATATTGGTAACACCTCGGTTGGATTCTCCTACAGAAGAGAGAAACCAGAGGTGAGCTGACTAATTAAGCAGCTAAAGCGTAATTTCTGTTTCCATCTAAACGATGTGTTGACCTCTCACAGCGGTCATCCTGGCATGCTACCTATAACCTCATAACCCCGTCGAAACCTTTGCATCCCCATTATTTAATTGTACATAATAGTATAACATATTTTAAAAAAAATTTCTATCTAATTTTTGTCATTCTTTGAATATCTCTTTGTGCATCTCTTTTAGCAATACTTTCTCTTTTATCATAAGTCTTCTTACCTCTAGCTAGAGCAATAGATACTTTAACATATCCCTTTGAAAGATGTATATCTAATGGAACTATTGTATACCCCTTTTGAGTAACTTTCTCATGAAGTTTTCTAATCTCTTTTTTATGTAATAATAATTTTCTAACTCTTCTCTCCTCTGGATTGTATACACTCCCAAAACTCCAAGGAACAATAGACATTCCCATTATAAATACTTCTCCATTTATAATTCTAATAAAAGATTCTTTTATACTTACTTTTCCAGCTTTAGCTGATTTTACTTCGCTTCCAACTAACTCTATTCCTGCTTCAAATTTATCTTCTATAAAATAATCAAAATAGGCTTTTTTATTCCCTGCTAAAACCATAATTTCCTCCAATATTTTCATTACTATCTTACAATATTATACTGTATTTTATATTTTTTTTCTATCCTTTTTAAGTTTTGTTATTAAAATACAAAAAATATTTTTTATTCCCCCTTGATTATTAAAAAAAATATGGTATACTCTTACCAAGATTGGATTAGATGAAAAACAGAAAAGGTTTTTGTTTTATAAATATATTACTTCAAATAAGTCTTATTCTGCTATTATTAAGTTTTGGTTTTATCTACTTTAAAAAATTAATTGAAAGAGAGGAGTTGATAAGAGCTAAAACAGAAATTTATGAAGTTTTTACAACATATGGTATCAAAGCCCATAATAGTAGAACAAATTATGAAGTGAAATTAGACTATCTTAAAAAAAATATTACAATTTCTCAAATGTCTGTTATTGATAAAGAGATTATCCATCTACCCCAAAATTTAAAATATATTACTATTTTTGATAAACAAACCCAAGAAAAATTTAATGCTAAAATTACTTCTCATGGAAATATCACACCCTCTTTTAGTATTTATATTTTTGATTATAATGATATTGCACAATACAGGATATCTTTTTATGGATTCGACTTAATAAAGTATATGCAAATTAATGTATACAGAAATATTAATGATACAACCCCTAAATATAATACCATCTTAAATTTTCACAACAAATGGACTACTACAAATCCTAAATGGAAGGAGGAGTAAGTATGAAGCTTATCATTATTTTACTTTTCTATTTTATAACTAGCTTTTTATTTGGAGAAAATACTACACAAGAGATAGTAAAAGTAAATATTATAATTAAAGGAAATAACTATATTACATATTTTATTCTTTCTTCTCAAGAAAATCCCAATAATTTTTTTATTGTAGGTGAAAAATTATGATAAAGAATAATTCAGAAAAAATTAGAGAGATATTTAAAGAGTTAAATTCTAATACTAAGAAATCTAAAAATACTACTGAATTAAAAATTGATTCCTCCCTTGAAACTAATAATCCAATTGTTGTAAAAGGTCTCAGTGCTATTATACTATTAGGTGTTGAGAAAAGAGCTAGTGACATACATATAGAACCTCTAAAAAACAGAACTAGAATTCGTTATCGAATAGATGGATTACTTTATGAAGAGATGGGTTTTGATATTTCTCTTCATTCCTCTATTATATCTAGATTAAAAATTATTTCAAATCTTAATATCACTGAGAAAAAACTTCCTCAAGATGGAAAATTTAGAATGAAAATAGATGAAAAAACTATTGATTTCCGCGTATCTATTGTCCCACTTATTACAGGTGAAAAGGGAGTAATTAGAATTTTAGATAGTGAAAGTTATAATTTTAATTTAGAAAATATTGGACTTAGTTTAGAATATTATAATAAAATCTCTAATCTTATCAATAAAAAGAATGGAATAATTTTAGCTTGTGGTCCCACTGGTTCAGGTAAAAGTAGTCTTATCTATTCCATTCTAAAAAAATTAAATAATGGAGTAGTAAATATTTCAACTGTTGAAGACCCAGTAGAGTATGAAATAGAAGGAATAAATCAAGTACAATACAATCAAGAGATAGGAAGAGATTTTTCTACAATTTTAAAAGCTTATCTTAGACAAGACCCCGATATCTTAATGATAGGAGAAATTCGTGATTATGAAACAGCAGAAATTGGAGTAAAATCAGCTCTCACTGGACATTTAGTACTATCTACCTTACATACATATGACTCTCTCAGTGGAATTTTTAGATTACTCAATATTGGAATTGAAAGATATATGATTTCTGCTTCTGTTATTGGAATAATTGCTCAACGTTTAGTAAGGAGACTGTGTCCTCACTGTTTAACTATTGATAATAACTCTCTTGGAAAATTATCTCTTTTACAAATAGATTTAAACTCTTTTAAAGGAAAAACTTTTTATACTAATACTGGTTGTGAATATTGTAATTATACTGGTTATAAAGGGAGAATAGCTATATTTGAATTACTTATAATAGATGAAGATATAAAAGCTTATATCGAAAAAGGAGTATCTATTCAAGAGTTACAAAATCTAATAAAAAGTAAAAATGTAAAAACTCTAATTGAAGATGGAATTGAAAAAGCTCTAAATAAAATAACCTCATTAGATGAGATTATACGGCAGTGTTAATTATGAAAACTTACTTTTTTAAAGCATATAATATAGATAGAAAAAAAGTTTCATCTACTTTAGAATTTAATTCTGCAAAAGAGTTTCATAGATATCTCAATAAAAATAGATTGACTCTTATATCTTATAAGATAATTACACCTAAATATAAAATTACTCAAGAAAATATCCTAATATTTACACAAAATTTAAAAACTCTTTTAGATAGTGGGCTTACAATATCCTTGGTTTTAGATATCCTTAGTACTCAAGAAAAAGATATACAGTTTTCTAAAGTTATAAAAAATATACGAGATAAAATATTAAATGGAAATAGTATCTATTCTGCTTTTTATGACTATAATACTATATTTGGGGATACATATTTAAATTTACTTTTAGCAGGAGAAGAGTCTGGAGAGCTTGTGGAAAATCTTGATAAAATTTGTGAAATTATATCTCTTAAAGAAAAAATTAAAAAAAATATTAAGGAAGCTCTTTTTTATCCTGCTATAGTTTTTGTATTTACTATTTTTTTACTTATATTTATGCTTACATTTGTGTTTCCTAATTTTATTTCCTTATTTCAAGATACAAATACAACTTTACCTTTACTTACAAAAATTATTATATTTTTAAGTCAAAACATATTCTATATTCTACTTATCCTTAGCATACTTATCTTATTTTTTATAAAAATATTAAAAAAATTACCTTTGGAAAAATATCAAAGTTTTATATTCACTCTACCTTTTTATGGAAAAATAGTAAAGAAAAATTTAATTATATCTCTTTGTCAAAATTTTTCTATAATGAATAAAGCTGGAATAAATATTATTGATATTTTAGAAACTTTAAAAAAAGCAACTCCATATATTTTTTTACAAAAAGAGTTACAAAAAATTCAGCTTAAAATAAAAATAGGAAATACTATTGAAGAAGCTTTCTTGTCTACTAATCTTTTTTCTTCTACTGAAATAAAAACTATCTCTATTGGAGAAAAGACAGGAAGATTAAGTGAAGCTTTTTCCTCTATATCTTTTATTCTACAAAAAGATTTAGAATCCTATCTCTTTAAACTTACAACACTTTTACAGCCATTTTTACTTCTAATCTTAGGAATAATTATAGGTATCATAGTTTTAGCTATCTATCTACCTATATTTAACATTACAGATCTCATAATTTAAGGAGGATATTTTATGAAAAACAAAGGTTTTAGTTTAATTGAGGTTACAGTTGCTATTGCTCTTATTGGAATTATGGCAGGTATTGGTGTCCCAAAACTTCGTAGACAGATGGCTTTAGGAAGAGATACTAAAGCTATTGCTACTTTAGGAACATTACGAACAGCAAGTGAATTATATTTTATTGAAAATAGTAAACCTCTTTCTGAAACTCCAACTTCTGAAGAGAGTGAAAATATTACTACTGCTCTTAAAAAATTAGAACCTTATTTAGATGAAAAAACTTTTAAAGAGATAGAAGATGGAGAGTTGGAAATAGGTGGAAGCAGAGCTAAAAAAGTTGATATTGATGAAGCAGATGAAAATATTACTTATGGTGGTACTATCTCTCTTACTTTTAAAAATCCAGATATAAATAAATCTACTGGTAGTGATGGTGTATATATTTGGTTTAAACCTAGTGAAGGAAAAGAGTATAATACAAAGGGAAACAAATGGATAGAATATTAATTATAATTATACTTTCTATTATTATGTGGATAGATATAAAAAAACTGTATATTCCTAATTTTTTAAATCTTCTACTACTTATCATTGCTATATATTTAAAAAAATTCGATTATGAAATTATAGAAAATAGTATTATTGGTATGGGTATCTATACTCTTCCACTACTTTTTCTCTATGGTTATCTCTCAGACATATTAAATAAAGAGGTTTTTGGATTTGGAGATATAAAATTATTAATGACATTAGGATATATCTTAGGTTATAGTAACTTTTTTGATATATACCTATTCTATCTTATATCATTTATTTCAGCTTCTTTTATAGGAATTATACTATTAATAAGAAAAACAAAAAGAAAAGAGATTCCATTTTCTCCATTTTTGATAATTGGATTTCTTTTTTTATGGCTGAGGTAATTATGAAAAATAAAGCACTTACTCTTATAGAACTGATTATATCTTTAGCTCTTTTTTTCATAACTCTTTTTCCTCTAGTTAAATATATTCAATTTTCATTTGCTAGTAATAGAAGATACTTAAATTTAGAAAGAAGTTACTATAATTTTAAAGCCATTGAAAAACAATTGATAGCTCAAGATTATGAAACTTTAAAAACTCATTTAGGAAAAAGAGAGTATAATTTTGAAAATTTTGGAAAAGATAGCTTTACAGAAAAATTTTTTATACCATATCCAATTAATAAAAACTCTAATTTAAAATTAGAAATCTCTAAAACATATTATCAATTCGAAGATAAAAAATATGATTATTTAGAGGTTTATTTTATGTATATAGACAGTAATAAAAGTTTTGAAAGTAGAAATTTAGTTAGTAATTGGTGATTATATGAGAAAAAATTCTGGATTTTCTCTTTTAGAATTAATAGTAACTTTAGGACTTTTTTCTATCTTTTCTCTACTTATTTTTCCACTATTAAAAGTTTCTAATACTCTTAATAATTCTATTACTAAGCAAAGCCTTTTTGAAAAAGACTCAGCTAAGATTATATCATTAATAGAAAAAAGTATAAAAGATAGCAATATAATCAAGGGGAATTATATTGGAAAAGAGTATGTAGAAAATGGAGCTATAGTTTTACAATATGATAAGGAAATCTATCTTGGACTAACTGAAAATTTTTTTAAAAATAAAACCTCAAAAGGAAATACACTTTTTTTAGAATATCCTGTAAGTGATGGAAAAAATATTTTTTATTCCTTTATTATTTTTAGATTTTACTATGGAGAATTACAAGTGATTGAGTGTAAAAAAATCAATAATGAAGTCTATGTTGAAAATAAAAATACTATTCTTGAAAATATATATGGATATTTTGAAAAAATAGAAAACGGAATTATTATAGAGATGGAAATTTTAGATAGTGATTTTTTAAAAGCTAGGAGTTTAAAAGGGTATGCAAACTTTAAAAAAGAGATTGAAAAATAGAGCTTTCATATTAATTGGTACTCTTATTCTTATTGTCTTTATATTGGGAAATTTTTTATTGGGATATAGAATTATTTATAGAAAAGGTGATAGATTAAATTCCTATTTTTCTACTATTTCCATAGATTCAAAAGTACATAATTTACAAACTCTTGCTTATGACGAATTAAAAAGAATAGATAAAGAGATCTCTTCTGGTAATTATCAAAGTGGTGCTGAATATATTGGATTTGAAGAAAATTTTAATAGAGTTTGGCTTGGAAATAGTAAAAATAGCTATAGCTTTAATAGATATCTACTTTATAGAATAAGATTTAATGGAAAAACTTGTTATAAATATGGTGATGGAGACAATAAAAATTTTAAAGAGATTATTTTAGTTAATCTTTATTCTTATCCATATACTAATAATATAGTTACTATTGAAATAAAAAAAACTCTTACAAATCCTAAAGCTAATAATCAAGTTTCATTATTAGCTAAAGTAGACATAGAATATGAAAAAGGAAATAAAAATCCTCTTACCCCCAATAGTGAAAAATTAAAGGAGTTTGTGGTCAATTTTGAAAATAGTGTGGTTAAATAAATTTTTAAAAAAAGAAAAACTTAACTTCTTCACTCTTGAAGAGATTGAAAATTATAAAAACGGTATCCTGTTACTTGAGAGTAATTTTTTTCATCTTATTCCTCTTACTCTATCTAAAGATATTGATGAAAGAGAAAGAGAGTTTGAAATAACAGAGAAACTTGAAAATATCTTTGATGAATATGATAGTTTTTATTTTTTAGATAAGGAGATAATTTTAGAAGAAGATGAAGAGAAGGAAAAAACTCTCCTCATTCTAATTGAAAAAGATAAAATATATACTTTACTAGACAACCTTAAAGATAAGAAAACAGATCTTTTAGGTATATATCCTCTTTTTTTAATAGAACTTTTTAATAAAGATAATCTTGAAAAAACTTATATAGAAGTAGAAAATGACAAGTATAGACTCTACTATTTTTTAGAAAATAAATTAATTAATTTTCTAGAAGTAGATTTTGAAAAAGAAGAAATAGTTAATAACTCTACTTACTTAGAAGAAAATTTAAAAGGAGAGAGCTTTGTCTATCCTAACCAAAATGATATCATTGAGTATCTTTCCTTTTTAAAAATTAGAGAGTGGAAAAATTATCCTTTAGAGTTTAGAAAAGATTTCAATTTTCTTCCAACAGATTATATTAAAGAAAGAAATTATAAGAAAAACATAAAAATTTCCATTTTTTTTATCTCTCTCACTATAATAATTTCAACTATTATATTTTTTTCTATATATTTTTTAATTGAAAAAGAACAAGAAAGATTAAATATTTTAGAAAATAGTTACTCCACTTATCATGAAAAAAATTTACAAATAAGAGAGGAAATTTTAAAAATAGAAGAGGAGATAAAAAAATTAAAAGAAAAAAATAGAATAAAAGATTTTAATAAGATGAAACTTTCACAACTGATAAAAACTATATACAATAATGAAAATTTAGAGATTACATCTATTGAATATGGAGATGGAATGTTTACTCTTCAAGGAATAACAGATTTTGAAGAAGATATTTATAAATTTCAAAATAGGTTATTAAATTATAGATTTTTTAAAAATTTTAATCATGATTTTATAAAACTAAATAATAACAGATATGAATTTCATATAGATATAGAGGTGGAAGATGAAATTACTGAAGAAAATTGATTGTCAAGAATATAAAAGCCAAATTCTTCTTTTAATATCTCTTATTATTTTCAGTTTTATTATATATTCTCTTGTCTTATCTCCCTTTCAAAACTATTTACAAAAAAGAGAAAGAGTAAGCTCTTTGGAAATTAAAACTAGAAAGGAAATGAAGCAAAATCAAGCTAATAATCAAAGATATAAAAAACTTTTAGAAGAATTAGAGGAAACAGAAAAATATTACTCTAATCTTGAAGAAAAAACAAAAAAGAAAAGTTTTAAAAACGTAAGTAGTTTTGAAAAATTTATTAGTGAAAAATCTAACTTCTATAATCTAACCATTGAAACCATAGGAAGAGTAGAGAAAATAAGCGAAACAGATAAAATATATATCCCCTATATTATAAGCGGAGATATTTCAGATATTTTCTTATTTATAGAAGAATTAGAAAATAGTGATAAAAAAATTAGTTTTACAGATAGTATTACACAGATATCTACACTTCCACAAGGTAGACTTACTACAAAAATATCTTCCAATGTTCTAAATATCACTAACAAAGATATAAAAGAAGAAAAATTTTTTCCTATATCTAAATTGAATAATCAAAAAATTACTAAAATAAAATATCTCAATTTTAATAATAGAATATATATAATAGTAAATTATAAAAATAATAGTAAAAATATTTTCTATGTGGGAGAGGAAATAGTATTTGATAATTCTAAGTATAGGATTATACTAGAAAATAATTATCCTTTTTTACAACAGATAAAAAATTAGGAGAGGTTTTATGAGAAAAAGAAATCTTATACTTTTAATAATTTTCTTTATTTGTTATAATAGTTATGGACAATTTAATCATCCAAATCTAAAAACTAAAATTACATATGAGCTCAACTTACAAGATATTACCTTAGGAGAGACTCTAAATATTATTAGCCAAGAAAATAATATAGCTATTATCCCCAGTGATGATATAAAAAATATCTCAGTTGATATGTATTTTCCCTCTGATATATTATTAGAAGATATTCTTAATACTTTTATTAAACTATATAACTTAAAGCTTTCTAAAAGTGGAGATATATTTATTTTATCTAAAAGAGGTGAAAATAATAATTATATTTTCTCTGGAAGAATTCAATCTGAAGGTTCTGGAAAAGGTTTAGAAGGAGTTAAGATTACCCTTATTAATAGTTTTTCTCAACCTACACTATCTAGTTATGATGGAAATTTTATCTTAGAAGATATTGACCCTGCTGTATATATTGTACAATTTGAAAAGGAAGGATATTCTACAATAACTGATATAATTGATTTAAGTGAAAAAAATATCTTTTTAAATATCTCTATGAAAAGAGAAAACAGTTTTAACTCTAGTAAAAATATTTCAAAGCAAACTTCTAATAGAAATATAATCAATGGAGAGGAGATAGTTACAGAAAATATCTATCTATATAATAACAGTTGTGAAGATATAAAAAAATTACTTTCTGAAACTTTTGGAAACTCTTTAAAAATCTCTTCACTCCCTAAGAAAAATATACTTGTCCTTTCTGGAAAAGAGAATATTATCAATAGCTCTAAATCTCTCATACAGGAATTAGATAAAGATGTAGAGCAGATTAGAATAGATGCTCAAATTTTAGATGTTACTGACAATCTCTTTGAAACTTTAGGTTTTAATTGGATATATGATAACAGTGGCAACACAGAAGGAAACAATAGTTGGAGTATGTCATTACTTGGAAATAGTAGTATTTCTGGAATTGGAAGTATCTACTCTTCATCTATTGCAATCTCTAAACAATTTAATAGTGGAAATGATATTCTCAATCTTGGAATCAATCTTTTGGAATCTACTCAAGATTTAGTAGTAAGTTCTAGACCATCTATACTTGTTTTAGATGGGGAAGAGGGAAGTTTTAAAGTTGCTGAAGAGGTAATAGTAGGAGAGCAAAGAGAAGAAGATGAAGATACTAATAAAGTTATTACTACTCCAATATTTAGAGAGGCTGGAATAATTTTAAAAGCAACTCCTACCATTAGAAAAGATGGTTGGGTAATTTTAAAAGTTTTAATAGAGATTAGTAATTTCAAATTAAAAGTCAATAAAGATGAATCAGAGGAAAGTGGTACATATAACTCTGAAGGTGGTTCAAAAGTTGGAAGAAGTATTGAAACTACAATTAAGATTAAAAATGGAGAAACTATATTTATAGGTGGATTAAAAAAAGCTACTGTACATAATTTAGATAGTAAAATTCCTTATTTTGGAACTCTACCTATGATTAATTTTTTCTTTAAAAATCAGAATATTAGCCATGAAATTAGTGATATCTATGTAAAGATGAAAGTCAATATTGTAAATAATGAAAATGATTCCTTTGAAAGAGATGAAATACATCAAAGGGCAAAGGAAATAATAAATAGAAAAATTTATTAAGAAAAGAGGAATAGTATGAAAAACAGATTAGATTTACCAAAAATATTAGAAAGTTTTAAAAATATAAAGATAGGAGTGGTTGGAGACTTAATGTTAGATGACTATATTATTGGTGTAGTTGATAGAATATCTCCAGAGGCTCCTGTTCCTGTTGTAAATGTAAAAGAGGAAAGATTTGTATTAGGAGGAGCTGCTAACGTTGTCAATAACCTTTCTGTTCTTGGTGCCCAAACTATATGTTTTGGTGTAATTGGTGCTGATGACAATGGAGATAGATTACTTAGAACTTTCAATGAAAAAGGAATAGATAGTACAGGAATTATTAGAACTAAAGATATACCTACTATTGTAAAAAGAAGAATATTAGCTGGAAACCAACAACTACTTAGAATAGATTGGGAAAAAGCTGAGCCTATTTCTAAAGAATTAGAAGATTTACTATTAGAAAATTTCAATTCTAAAATTGATTCACTAGATGCAATTATCCTTTCTGACTATGATAAGGGAGTACTTACTCCAAGAGTAGCTAAGGAGATTGTAAAAATTTGTAGAGAAAAAAATAAAATAGTTACTGTTGACCCTAAACCTAAAAATGCAATGAACTATATAGGAGCTACATCTATGACACCAAATAGAAAAGAGGCTATGGAGTGTTTAGGTAAAAGTAAAGTTACAGACTTTGAATCTTTAGGAAAAGAGTTAAAAGAAAAATTACAACTAGATAACCTTCTACTTACTAGAAGCGAAGAGGGAATGAGTTTATTCCTAGATAAGGTTATAAATATTCCTACCTTTGCTAAAGAAGTATATGATGTAACAGGGGCTGGAGATACAGTAATATCTGTATTTACTCTTGCTAGTGCTGCTGGGGTAGATTGGCACGAATCTGCTAAGATAGCTAATACAGCTGCTGGAGTAGTAGTAGGTAAGATGGGAACATCAACTGTAACTAAAGAGGAAATCTTAGAGTTCTATAACCAAATTTATGAGAGATGGGAGTGTCATAATGCTTAGAATAGGAAATGGATATGATGTACATAAGCTTGTAGAAGGAAGAACATTAATATTAGGAGGTGTGGAGATACCTCATACTAAAGGTGTTCTCGGACACTCTGATGGAGATGTTTTAATCCATGCCATTATGGATGCTATGCTTGGAGCTTTAGCTCTAGGGGATATCGGACAACATTTTCCTGATACTGATATGAAATACGAAAATATAGATAGTACAATTCTGTTAACTAGGGTAAAAGAATTGATAGCTGAAAGAGGATATAGAGTTATTAATTTGGATTCAATAATAGTTTTACAAAAGCCAAAAGTAAAACCATATATTGAAGCAATGAGAAAAAGAGTAGCTGAAATATTAGAAATAGATATAGAGCAGGTAAGTGTAAAAGCTACTACTGAAGAAAAACTTGGATTTACTGGAGATGAATCTGGAGTAAAATCTTACTGTGTTGTTTTATTAGAAAAATAATTTAAAATTTTTCACTTTGACATACTGAGGTCATAAATCAAAGTTATACTTAAACTATAAAAGAAACAGATAATTTTTAGGAGGTATAACTTATGAAAAAATTAATAATTTTAACTGGTATAATAACAATATTAGCAGGAACAACTGTATTGGCAAATAACTTTGATAACACTCAGCCTATGAGAAGAAATCAAACTTCAGCAACTTATTTTCATCATATGAGAGATGGAGAAAGATTCCACTCTAGATGTTGTAACTTTGATGGTAAAGGAAGATATCAAGTACAAGATAAAAAATTTGAAGCTAATCAATTAGATATTGCTGAAAAAAGAATAGCTCTAAGAAGAGAAATGTTAAAGGATACTCCTGATTGGAATAAAGTAGAACAATTAAATAAAGAGATTGGAGCTATCAGAGCTGAAAACAGAACTATTATGATGAAAGAAAGAGCAGTAAATAGAAATAGTTAATTTGAAAAAGGGGTATTGCAATTTATATGCAATATCCCCTTTATTTTAATTATACCGAAATATCTCTCGCTCCATTTTCTATATCTTTTAAGAATCCTTTTATTTTATTTTTAAAATTCTCATCAGGCATTTTTTCAAGGGCTTCTAGTATAGCCTTACTTCCTAACTCTCTTAAATTTTCATCAGCATAATCTAGTAAAAACTCTTTTAATGTCATAAGGGCATTAGCCTCACACATTACATTTATTTTTCCACTCTTAGCTATCTCCATAAATCTATCTCCAGTTCTTCCTGAACGATAACAAGCTGTACAATAGCTTGGAATATATCCACTATTTATTAAACTTGCTAACATCTCCATTGGAGAACGATGGTCTCCCACTTCAAATTGAGCAGTATTTTCATTTGCCTCAGAGTATCCACCTACACCTGTACAAGAACCTGTACTTACTTGAGATATTCCCAATTCAATAACTTTATCTCTAAATCCTGCTTCCTCTCTTGTAGATAAAATCATTCCTGTATATGGTACAGCAAGTCTTAATACAGCTACTAATCTTTTAAACTCTTCATCATTTACTAGATGTGGATATTGAGCTAAAGTCACATTACTAGCCTCTCTTAATCTTGGCACTGATATTGTATGAGGTCCTACACCTGTAACTCTTTCTAACTCATTAGCGTAAAGTATCATAGCTACTGTTTCATATTTATGTTCATATAATCCATATAGTACTCCTATACCAACATCATCTATTCCAGCTTCTCTAGCTCTAAACATAGCTGTTGTATGATAATAATAATCTTTTTTAGGTCCAGCTAAATGTAATTTTTCATAAGTAGGTTTGTGGAAAGACTCTTGGAAAAGAGTATAAGTTCCTATCTCAGCTTCTTTTAATTTTTTATAATTTTCAACAGTTGTAGCTGCTATATTGATGTTTATTCTTCTTATATTTCCATTCTCAAATTTTATAGAGTATATATCCTTAATACATTGTAAAATATAGTCTAAAGAACAATTGATTGGATCCTCTCCAGCCTCTAAAACTATTCTCTTATGTCCTAATTTTTCAAGAGCTTTTACCTCATTTACTAATTCTTCTCTAGTTAATTTTTTTCTGTTTAAATCTTCATTACAATGTTGATATCCACAATAGACACAATTATTTACACAATAGTTACTTACATAAAGTGGAGCAAACATTACTATTCTTTTTCCATAAATTTTTTCTTTTACTTGTTTAGCTACTTTAAACATCTTATCTAATAACTCTTTATCTTCTATATTTAAAAGAATAGCTGCTTCCTCTGGAGTTATTCCCTCAGCTAAACTGGCTTTTTTAATTATTCTTTCTACTTCATCTTTATTTTTAGCTTTTTCCTTGGCAGATTCTAATATATTGTTAATTCTGTCTTCAGATAAAAAACTAATATCATATTTTTCCTCTCTCATATTCTCCTCCAACTAAAATTGACTTTTAAAGTAAATAATTCTTATTATATCATAATCTATATACAAAAGTCATATTTTTTTATTTGGTAAAAAAAATTAACTTTTTTCTTATTTTTTTTATAATTTTTATTTTGATATTATTCTCTCAATACTATTAAAATAAGGTTTTTATAAATTTTTTTATTTTTCTTACTTGGTAAAATTTTTAAAATAATGTTTGACTTTTATTTTTTTATGTTTTATAAATAAATTAATATTTCTTAATAAATACAAAAAGTAGGAGGTTAAACGATGGAATCTAATACTAATTGGTTAGTTAATCCTGAAATATTTCAATTTAACAAACTTGAACCACATTCAGACCATTTGTTTTTTGAAACATTAGAGGCTGCTGAAAAACTTGAGGAAATTGAACTAAAACAATCTTTAAATGGAGAATGGAAATTTTTATTAGCAAAAAATCCAACAGAAAGAGAGAAAGATTTTTATAAAGAAAATTTTTCAGCTTCAAATTTTAAAACAATAACTGTTCCTGGACATATTCAAATGCAAAATTTTGATAAGTTACAATATATTAATACTTTATATCCTTGGGATGGTAAAGAAAGATTGAGACCTCCTTTTATCTCAATGGAAGATAATCCAGTAGGAAGTTATATAAAAGAATTTGAATTAGATAGTAGATTCTTTAATAAAGATATATTTATCTCTTTTCAAGGAGTAGAAACAGCTTTTTTCCTTTGGATAAATGGAGAATTTGTAGGTTATAGTGAAGATTCATTTACTCCTGCAGAATTTGAAATAACAAAATTTTTAAAAGAGGGAAAAAATAAAGTAGCTGTTGAAGTCTATAAAAGAAGTAGTGCTAGTTGGATAGAAGACCAAGATTTCTGGAGATTCTCTGGAATTTTTAGAGAGGTTTTCATCTATGCTACACCAAAATTACATATAAAAGATTTATTTGTAAAAACAGAACTAAAAAATAACTATAAGGATGCAGAATTAAAATTAATTTGTTCACTTAACTCTAAAGATCCTAAAGGAAAAATCTGGGCAAAAGTAATTTCCCAAGAAAAAATTGAAATCTTACAAACTGAAAAAATACAACTACAAAATGAATTAGAAATAAGATTTTCTTTAAATAATATAAAATTATGGAGTGCTGAAGAACCAAATTTATATAAAGTTTTTCTTATATTAGAAGATGAAAATAATGAGATTATCGAAGTAATTCCACAAACAATAGGATTGAGAGAATTTAAACTTGAAAATGGTCTCATGTTGCTCAACGGAAAAAGAATAGTTTTTAAAGGAGTTAATCGTCATGAATTCAGCCATAAAAAAGGAAGAGCTATCTCAAAAGAAGAGATGTTATGGGATATTAAATTTATGAAAACACATAATATAAATGCTGTGAGAACATCTCATTATCCTAATCAAAGTTTATGGTATAAACTATGTGATAAATATGGAATATATTTAATTGATGAAACTAACTTAGAAAGTCATGGTTCATGGCAAAAAATGGGAACATGTGAGCCTTCTTGGAATGTTCCTGGAAATAAACCAGAATGGAAAGAATGTGTTTTAGCTCGTGCTAAAGCAATGTTAGAAAGAGATAAAAATCATCCATCTATACTTATTTGGTCTTGTGGAAATGAATCTTATGCGGAGGAAAATATTTTTAATATGACTAAATTTTTCCATGAAAGAGATAATTCAAGATTAGTTCACTATGAAGGATGTTTCTGGAATAGAGAATTTGATAAAATATCTGATATGGAAAGTAGAATGTATGCTAAAGCTAAAGATATTATTACTTATTTAGAAAGTAATCCTGATAAACCATATATTAGTTGCGAATATATGCATGCTATGGGAAACTCATGTGGTGGATTAATGAAATATACTGAGCTTGAAGAAAAGTATGAAAAATATCAAGGTGGATTTATTTGGGACTATATCGACCAAGCTATTGAAGTAGAAAAAGATGGAAAGAAAGTTCTACTATATGGTGGAGACTTTATGGATAGACCAACAGACTACAACTTCTGTGGTAATGGAATAGTATTTGCTGATAGAACCATCACTCCAAAAGCTCTAGAAGTAAAATATCTATATCAAAATGTTAAAATCTCTCCTAATGAAACAGGATGCTTAATAAAAAATAGAAATTTATTTGAAAATTTATCTAACTATGAATTTATTTATACTATTGAAAAAGAGGAAAAAGTTCTTCAAGAGGGAAGATTTGAAGTTATTTGTAATCCAAATGAAGATATACAAATTGAAATCCCTTGGTTTAAAAATATTACTGGAGTATACAGTAAAAATATAAGAATGATTTTAAAAGAAGACCAGTTATGGGCAAAAAAAGGATTTGAAGTAGCTTATGGACAAGAAATAAAAGTAGAAAAAGAAAATCAAACTCATTCAGAGTATGATTTTAAAGTAGTTGAAGGAGATGGAAATATAGGTGTTTTCATCAATGATACTGAAGTTCTTTTTGCTAAAGATAAAGGATTAGTATCTCTAGTTTATCAAAAAAATGAAATGCTTATAGAAAGACCTCAACCTGTTTTTTGGAGAGCAGCTACTGATAATGATAAAGGATACGCTCACCCACAAATGTGCTCTATATGGTTAGGAGCTTCTATCTATCAAAATGTAAAACTATTAAATTGGGAAGCAAATGAAAATTTCTTTAAAATAGATTATATTCACCAAGTATTAACAATCCCTAATTTAGAAATAAAAGTAAGTTACTTAGTAGATAAAAGTGAAAGAATAAAAGTTACATTGGAATATACAGGTATTGAAAATCTTCCTGAACTTCCAACTCTAGCTATGAGATTTAAAATTCCTAATAACTTAAATCAATTTAAATATTATGGAAAAGGACCTCATGAAAACTATATTGATCGTAATGAAGGAGCTAGATTAGGAGTATATATAGATTTTGTAAAAAATAATGTCACTCCTTATCTTGTACCACAAGAATGTGGAAATAGAACTAATACTATTTGGGGAGAAGTTTTTGAAAATGCTACAAATAAAATTAAATTTATAGCAGAAGAGAATAAAAGCTTTGAATTCCAAGTATTGCCACATAGTTTTTTAGAATTAGAGGAAGCTAAGCACCAATATGAACTTGGTAATTACAATTATACATATATTACAATAGCTATGAAACAAATGGGAATAGGTGGAGATGATAGTTGGGGAGCTCCTGTTCTTGAAGAATATTGTATCCCTAGTAATAAAGATTATAAATTTTCATTCTACATTACAAAATAATTATATTTTAAAGGAGAAATAACTATGTCTGATAAAATAAGTTTAAAAGAAAGATATTCATTTGGCTTAGGAGCACTGGGAAAAGATTTAGTTTATGGAATAACAGCAACATTTGCTATGGTATACTTTACTGATGTTTTAGGTGTAAAAGCCAGTTTTATAGGAATTGTATTTTTTATAGCTAGGTTTTGGGATGCTATCAATGACTTAATGTGTGGAGTTATTGTAGATAATACAAAAAATAAATTTGGAAAATTTCGTACTTGGTTAGTTATTGGTACTCTATCTAATGCAGTAGTCCTTGCATTAATGTTTACTGATTTTGGTTTTTCTGGAACAGCTCTTTATACATATGTTGCTGTTTCATATGTACTTTGGGGAATGACTTATACTCTTATGGATATTCCTTATTGGGCAATGCTTCCTAACTTTTCTCAAGATAAAGAAGAGAGAGAAAAAATCTCTGTACTTCCTAGAATATTTGCTTCTATCGGAAATACATTAATTATAGGAGGATTTGGATTACAAATCATAAATTTTCTTGGAAATGGAAACACTGGAAAAGGATATTCAAATTTCGCTTATTTAATTTCTATTGTTTTTATTATAACTATTGGAATTACTGTTTTATATGTAAAAACACCAGATAAGATTGCTAATCAGTCTACCCCTGAAAATAAAGAAAAAATAACTTTTAAGCAAATGAAGGAAATTATTTTAAATAATGATCAATTACTTGCTGCAATTGGAATAATACTATCATATAATGGTTCTATGCAATTAGTTTATACTACAGCTATCTATTATTTCATTTATGTATGTGGTAAAGAGCAAATGTTTGCTGTTTTTATGGGATTTGCTTCTATTGCTGAAATATTAGGATTATTTATTTTTCCTAAAATAGGTAAGCTATTTGAAAGAAAAAAAATCTATGTTATTGCTGGTACTATCCAAATTTTAGGAATGATTACTCTATTTCTAACTGGTATCTTTTATCCACAAAATATAGCTATGACAGCTCTTGCTGGAATTCTAATTAAATTTGGTGCTGGAATGCAATCAGGTATAGCTACTGTAATTTTAGCTGATGTAGTAGATTATGGAGAATATAAATTGAAAAAACGTAGCGAATCTATAATATTTTCCTTACAAACACTACTTGTTAAATTTATGTCAGCTTTCTCAGCTTTATTAGTAGGATTTATCTTAGATTTAACTGGTTATATTCCTAATCAAATTCAAGGACCAGATACAATAATTACTTTACGTTTATTAGTTTCTATTTTCCCGATTTTCTTTATAATTTTAGGTTATATAGTTTATAAAAGAAAATATATCTTAACACAAGAATATATGGATAAAATACACTTATCTTTAATAAAAAAATAATCTAAAAAGTTGAGTAGTATTGAAAAATACTTTACTCAACTTTTTTATTAACCTTTTAGTGCTTTTATACTATTTTTTTCACTTATTATAGAACTACATAATATTTTTATTGGAGAAAAATTTTTAATTTGATTTTGTTTTACTACTAAGTCTATAGCTAGTTGTGCCATATAATCACAATTTATATCTACACTCGATAATGCTGGAGATACTAAAGAAGAATAAATTGTATTGTTATAACTTAAAATACTTACATCTTTTGGAATATTTAATCCAAACTCTCTTAAAACTTTTACCACTCCAATAGCTACACTTTCATTTACCGTAAAAATTGCTGTTGGCAAGGAACCGCCTTTCAATAAATATTCTCTCAACATCTGTTCTGCACTTTCTGAAGATCTTTCACACTCTAATAATAGAGAATCCAAATACATTTTTTTCTCTTTCATATATTTTATAAAAGATTCTCTTCTCACTTCTAAAGCTAAATTTGTGAAAAAATTAGGTGCATATGTAGGTCCAATAAAATATATCTTCCTATGTCCTTTTTCAAATAGGTAATCCAATCCATTTTTTACCCCTAATTCTAAATCAGGAGCAATACTTGAATATTCTCCATTTGGGTAAGCAGTATCTAAAAAAACTATATTTTTACTCAATTTTTCCATAGCTTTTACTTCTAATTTTGAAAACCTTCCTATAGCTATTAATCCATTTACCTTCAATTTAGAAATATCATTATTTACATATTTTTGTCTTTTTAAATCAAAAGTTAAACTCAAAGATTTTATTGTATTTTTTCTACAAACCTTTTCTAAAAACTCTTTCAAGTAAATATAATATGGGTCTTTTATAACTTCATTTGTACTAGACATCTCTATTATTCCAACAACCATACTTAAAGAATTCTTTTTCTTATATCTTTCCTTCTTCTTTTCATTTAATGTTTTATATCCTGTGGCTTCTGCTACTGTTTTTATTATATTTTTAGTATTTTGACTAGTTCTTAATGTTTTATCATTATTTAAAATTCTTGAAACTGTAGTTATTGAAAAACCAGTAATCTCTGCAATATCCTTTAAACGAACCATATTTTCTCCTAATAATCATTCTATATTTCTATTTATTTCTAAAAGAAACAGCTTCCATAAGATGTTCTCTCTCTATATTTTCACTTCCTGCTAAATCAGCTATAGTCCTAGCTACTTTTAAAATTTTATCATAACCTCTAGCTGAAATCTCCATAACTTGAATTACTTTTTTAAAGTACTCTCTATTTTCCTGTGATAACTTACAATATTTTTGAATCTGTTTTTGAGAGATAGTACCATTATATATTCCCTCTCCATATCTTTTTTTCTGAATCTTTCTAGCTTTTAAAACTCTCTCTTTAATTTCTTTTGAGCTTTCTCCAGACTTATAGGTCATAAGTTCTTCCTCAGTAAGTCTTCTCATCTCTACGTGCAAATCTATTCTATCCATAATTGGTCCTGAGATTTTCTTCATATATTTATTTATCTCTGTTTGAGTACAGTTACACTTTCCATTGTCATCTAATAAAAATCCACAAGGACACGGGTTACTAGCTCCAATAAAAATGAAGTCTGTTTTAAATTCAACCCTATATTGAGCTCTAGAAATAGAAACTACTCCATCTTCTAATGGTTGCCTCAAACTCTCTAACACACTTCTTGGAAACTCTGCTAACTCATCTAAAAAAAGTACTCCTCCTGAAGCAAGACTTACCTCTCCTGGAACTACCTTTTTCCCTCCACCTATTATAGCTACAGGTGTACTTGTATGATGTGGAGCTCTAAAAGGAGGAGTATCTATTATAGGCTTATTCTCTGAAAGTTCTCCTGCTATACTATATATTTTAGTACTCTCTATTACCTCTTTCTCATTGAGTGGTGGTAAAATTGTAGTAATTCTTTTGCAGAGCATAGTTTTTCCTGAACCGGGACTTCCTATCATAATTACATTGTGCTTTCCTGCTGCTGCTATTTCCAAGGCTCTTTTTGCCATGCTCTGTCCTTTTACATCAGAAAAATCTAACTCCTCTTTCTCTTCTGATACAACAATTTTTTCCTGTACACTTTTTACTATATTTTTAGAAATAAACTCCCCTACCTCTTGAAGATTTTTGACTGGTATAATATCTACTCCTCTTATCAATATTGCCTCTTGATAATTCTCCAATGGAAGAACTACTCCTTTATATCCTTTTTCCTTTGCAAATATTACACTATTGAGAGCTCCTCTCACTCTTTTTATCTCTCCTGTAAGAGAAAGTTCTCCTAAAAATAGATAGTTATCTAAAATACTATATCTATCTTTTAAAAATCCCATAGCCATCATTATTCCCACAGCAATAGGTAAATCAAAATGAGCACCCTCTTTTTTTATTCCAGCTGGAGATAGATTTACTATTATCTTTTTAGGTTCTAATTTAAAACCACTATTTTTTAAAGCAGTTCTTATTCTATCCTTGCTCTCTGAAATAGCTGTATCCCCCAACCCTATTATAGAAAAATTAGGAAGTCCATTACTTATATCTACCTCTACATCAACTAAAAAAGACTCCACTCCAATATAACTAGAACTTAACACCCTCTTATTCATAGTCTTAACCCCCTTAGAGATTTTATCCGTTTATATAATTATACCATATTTATTCTAATAAGAGATTAGGATATATTTGAAATATATGGTAAAATATTAGTGAATTAAAAAAATGGAGGAGCCTATGAGTAAAGAAAAAATATCAAAATATTTATTGAGCAGTTGTAATAAAACTCTTAGACTAAAAATGGAAAACTATCTATTTGAAGAACAAGATATTGAGTTTTCAAAATCTGAATTAAATAAGATAAAATTCTATAACTACTTTCTTTTCTTAGAACTAGATATTTTTAATAAAAATAAGACTATGAAAAAAAGTGAAGATAGTACTATTATTAAAAGATTACTTACATTGGGATATAACTATTGTCCTGAAAAATTAATTTTAGACCTTTCAACTTGTAATTTTAATAATAGAATGACTATTTATAAAAATTTAGGAGTTTCTGATGAATTTTTAGCAAAAGATTTAGAGTATACCTTTAATAACTTTGAAGATGAAAGGATATTATTTTCAATGATTGAAGATATCAATAAAAAATTCCCTAAATTTGTAGACTACTATCTTTCTTTAGAAGATACAGAAAAAAATAGATATATTGTTGGTAAAATTCTAGAGTTAAAGTGTTCTATTGATAATGAAAATATTATTTTACTTGAAAATTTTATTCTTAATTCTCTTTGTGAAATATATTCAAGTGAAAGAATTGAAAATATCTTAAACTACGATTTTAAAAATTATGAGTTAGCTAATTCAATAAAAGATATCTCTATTATAAATGATGATGAAAATTTAATATATTTCTTAAAAAATATCTATACTAATCTAAATATTGAGAGCAAAAATAAAAAAACTATTTTAGGAGTATTTGAAATCTTGACTTTTTCAGATTCACTTGACTTTTTAGAGCTAGAAAATCCAAAGGAATACTTTGATAAGGTAAATAACTCTACACTCCCTTTTATCTACAAACTTGTTTACTTATATAAAGGAAGTGAAGATTATAATATAACTTTCTATATCCAAAAATTTATTTTAGATAATTCTGAAAAATCTTTAGAAATTTTAGATAGAATGCTTAAACAAAATATTGAACTAGGAGCCTTTATATTAGGAACTCTTATTGACAATAAAATTATCTCTGAAGAGCTAAAAGCTAAATATATTGATAATTTTAAAAATAATGTAGCTTCTCTTATTAATATTTTAGAAGAAACAAAAGATAGAGAATTAGGAGTAGAACTTATCAATACCTTAGGATATATGTTGACTTATTCTAATGTAGAGGAATATATTGCTAAACTTTCTGACTCTTATGATGAAAATAGATGGGATATCAATGAATTTATAAATATGATAGCTCATTTTGAAAGATTAGAAAATAATGGAAAAAATCCTTGGAAAATTATTGCAGAAAAAACTTCAATTAGTAAAAAATTCTTAATTAGTGGTACTGCTGATTTTGTAAATATCTCTTCTGAAGAGCAATTTACTGAATTTTTAAAAGAAAATAAAGAGTATTTTTATGAGTTACTAGAGAAGAAAACATTTATAGACTATACTTTTGAGGAGATTTTAAATTTATCATATAGAAGTGATAAAAGTTTTGATGTAACTAAGCTTTTTCCATATCTTTCTATCTCAGATGAGATAATATTAGAAACTCTTTTTGAAATTCTGAAAGATAAAGAGAAAGAGTGTAGTGATGAAGTAGAAAAACTTACTAAAACAAAAAATAAAAAAATTCTAGCAAATATAAAAGCTCTAAAAAAAGTTTGGGAAAGTAATAAAGGAAAAAAGATTAAAACCTACTCTCAACTTGAAGACTATATTTTATCTATTTTTGATAACTATAAAAAAGATATACTTTACCCAAAATCAGAAGCTTATTTTAAAATAAGAGAAAAAGATAGTGAAACTTTTATTGATGAAAGAGTAATTAAGATGTATGTAGCTCTTTATATGTATAACAATGATTTAGAAGATATTGAACTTGGAAAAACTATTAGAAATTTTGTAAACCTAGAGGATTTAAATAAGTGTTTAGATACTCTTTTTGATACTTGGCTTCAAGATAATTCTCCAGTACATACTAGTTCTATTGTAAGAACATATCTTCTTACCGCTGATGACTATGGAATTGATAAAATACTTGATTTATTAGAAAAAGCTATTTTAAAATCAAAAACTCAATTAGCTAAAAATCTATTATCTATCTTCTTTTCTATTAAAAAACAAGAGCTTAATACTGAAATAAAATTTATAAAATCTAAAATACACCACACTGATTTGGGAGAGGTTCTAAGAAGAATAAGAGAAGAAGATGACTCTGATGTTACAAGTGAGATACTTGCTCCTAATATAGATTTTTCTATGGGATTTGATGCAAATGGAGAAAAGTTCTTCAACTATGGTAATAGAAAAATTAAATTAGTTCTTAATGAAAATTTTGATATTATTATGTATAATCAAGATGATAAAGAGGTAAGATCTCTTCCTAAGTACTCTAGTAAATTTGAAGATGATGAAAACAGAGTAGAATTCTATCAAAAAGAGATTAAAAGATTTAAAAAGAAAAAAGAAATATTACTATCTGAAATAAAAAAATATATGTTCTATCAAATGATAGGAAATAGAGTTTGGTCAATAGAAGAGTGGAATAAAGAGATAAATAGCTCTTATTTTATCAAAGGAATTTCAAAAAATATTTTATGGACAATAATTTCTGATAGTAAAGAGTATTATTGTAAATATGATGGAGAAAAATTTATAGATATTCATAGTAATAAAATTATTAACCAAATAGAAAATATCAAAATTTTCTACCAAGGAGAAACAGATATCGAAACAACTATATTTACTAAAAATATCACTCCATTTCTTCCACAACAGTTTAGTATAGTTAAGATTGAAGTTGCTAATTTAGATGATTATAAAGGATTACCTCTATCTCTAAAAAAAATAAATACAGTTATAAATAATTACTTTGCAGAGATATATTCTTCAATTCTTTATGGAGATAATTTTACTCTAATTGATAAGTTAACTCATACATACTTAGAAATTCCTTTTACTTTTTCAACTAAATCTCAAAATATTCAAGATATAAAAGTAAGTAAGATGTTTAAAGATGAGATTAGTCTTGAAGAAGTCAATCCAAGATTTTTAAATTTTATATATTTTATACTTAAAGAGATAACTACTCTTGATATGTAGAAAAAATTGTAATATAATCAAATTAAACAATACTAAAGGAGGAGTAATATGTTCTACAATGTGTTCTTTAAACTTAAAAATGAAAATGAAATAAAAAAAATCTTAAACTTTCCAACTAAGGAAGATGTTTTAGAAAAAATCTATTTACCTTTTAAAAACAATGGAAAATTTGAATTTGATGGAGCAACTATCAATAGAGAGGATTTAGAATTTTTTCAAGTAGTAGAAACTGGATTACAATCTCCAGAAGATTATGAAAATATAAAAAGATATTTAAAAGAAACTCAACAGCTTGGAGAAAAATTTTTAAATGAAAAATTCCCTAACTACTATGCAAAAGATATTACAGAGGAGTTATAATGAAAAATGTTTTAACTATAGCTGGTTCTGATAGTAGCGGTGGAGCTGGAATTCAAGCAGATATTAAAACTATGGGAGCTTTGGGGGTACATGGTATGAGTGTTATCACAGCTGTTACTGCTCAAAACTCCCTTGGAGTACAAAAATCTTTCCCACTTACTCCTGAAATTATTGGAGAACAACTAGAATCCCTTTTTTCTGATATAGAGATTGATGGAGTAAAGATAGGTATGGTTTCAGATATAGAGATAATTAAAATTATTAGAGAAAAACTTTTAAAGTATTCTGCTAAAAATATTGTAATTGACACTGTTATGGTTTCTAAAAATGGTTATCATCTTCTTAAACCTGAAGCAATAGAGGAGCTAAAATCTCTTATCTCTATCAGTACACTTGTTACTCCAAATATTCCAGAAGCTGAAATATTATCTGATATGAAAATAAAAACTCAAGAAGATGTAAAAAAAGCTTGCATCGAAATTGCAAAACTTGGGGTAAAAGCCGTATTAATAAAAGGTGGACATAGTGATGAGAATAGCTGTACTGATATCTTATACTTTGAAAAGAGTTTTTATTACTATACTACTCCTAGATTAGAAAATAAAAATACTCATGGAACAGGTTGTACTCTTTCATCGGCTATCACAACTTTTTTAGCTAAAGAAAAAAGTATTCCAATCAGTGTAGAGCTTGGAAAAAAATATATTACTAAAGCTATTGAAAATTCTTTTGACTTAGGTCATGGAATAGGCCCATTGGGACATTTTGTTGAGATTTATAAAAGATTAGGAATTAAATATTGGTAGTGTAAAAAATTTTGTGTAAATAAAAATTTAAAACCTCTCTTGATTATTAGTTAATTATGTCGCATAATTATATTAATATCAAGGAGGTTTTTTATGTCTATTTTACCTAAAGAAACTATTAGAGAAATTATTAAGTCTCAAAATTTTAAATCTGCTAATGATATCCATTCTTTTCTTAAAGATATCATAAAAGATTTCATTCAAGAATCTCTTGAAATTGAACTAGATTCTCAACTTGGCTATGAGAAAAATGATAAAAATTTCATTTCTGACAATTCTAGAAATGGTTATTCTAAAAAGAAAGTTAAATCTTCTTTAGGAGAAATTGAACTTGATATCCCATGTGATAGAAATGCTGAGTTTGAACCTCACATTGTACCTAAGTATTCGCGTGATATTTCTAACTTAGAAGAGAAAATTATTTCTATGTATGGACTTGGTATGGTTACTAGAGATATTAGCAAACATATCAATGAAATTTATGGAATTGATGTTTCTGCTGAAATGGTAAGCAAGATTACTGATAAATTAATTCCTAGCATTGAAAAATGGAAAACTAGAACCTTAGAAGATATTTATTATTTTGTATTTCTTGATGCTATTCACTTTTCTGTAAGAGAAGATAAATCAACAGTAAAGAAAGCAGCCTATGTTGTACTAGGAGTGGATCAGGAAGGAAAAAAAGATATATCGGGAATCTATATTGGAGCTAATGAAAGTTCAAAGTTTTGGCTAATGGTATTAAATGATTTAAAAAGCAGAGGAGTAAAAGATATATTAATAACTTGTGTAGATGGTTTAACAGGGTTTAAAGAAGCAATACAAGCAGTTTATCCTCAAACAGATATTCAAAGATGTATAGTTCATCAAATTAGATATACACTAACTTATGTAAGTTACAAAGATAAAAAAGAATTTAGAAAAGATTTAAAAACAATTTATACAGCGCCAAATGAAGAAGCGAGTTATTTAGCTTTACAAGAAGTGAAGGAAAAGTGGGAAAAGAAATATCCGTACTCATTGAGAAGTTGGGAGAATAACTGGAATGAGTTAAAAACATTTTTTAAATTTAGCCCAGAAGTAAAAAGAATAATGTACACAACAAATGTAATAGAAAATTTAAATAGAATTTTTAGAAAAGCAACAAAAACAAGAAATAGCTTTCCAACAGATATGGCGTTAATGAAGATATTATACTTATGTACAATGAATTTAACAGAAAAATGGAAATTAGAATATGCAAGAGACTGGTACTTAATTAGAGGACAATTGGCAATAGAATATGAAGAGAGACTGAAAAACATCTAAGTTCTTCAGTCTCTACTAACTAGGTTAATTTCTAATAATCAAGAGAGTAAATACACAAAATTAATTACACTCTCTTTATTTCTTTAGCTTTTTATTTGAAATTATTTAAATTGTAATATTTTTAAAAATAGCTGCTTTCTATATAAAATAAATAAAGATAATTTATAATATAATTAATTGAAAATTCTTGAATTATTGGAGATTCAAATTCTTTATAATTTAAACTAGAAACTAGTAAAGTAATTTCATTATTATAATTAGAATCTTGTTTTGAAGATATATATATTGTTTTTATTTGTTTTTTTCTTAATATTCTTTTAATCCTATTAATTTGAAAATTATTATTTGAAAAGCTTATAATAACAACTAAATCATCTGGTTTTATTTGAGTAATTATATTATTTTGCGAAGAAATTGTCAAAGGACATATTGTATTTTTTCCTAATCTCATAAATTTTTCACTTATATTTTGAGCAAGAATATTTGAAAAAGATGTTCCAAAGAAAAAAATCTTTTTAGCTTCTTTAATCCAAAATATTGCGTTTTTAATTTTTTCTATATCATTGGCTTGGCTAGTTTCCTTCATTGCTTTAAATAAGTCAGTTATATAAGATTCATTTAATGTTCTTTGGTTTGTAGGTTTTACAATTTCTTTTTCCTCTAAAAAATTGTTGTATATTCTACATTCTTCTTTTAATGTTTTAAAATCACTACCATTAATTCTTTTACAAAATCTAGAAATAGTAGATGTTGATGTATTACATCTTTGAGCTAGTTCTTTTATAGAAAGGTCTGGAATAATTTTATGATTATCCAAAATAAAATTAGCTATAATTACTTCTATTTTAGGAAAAAGTTCATTATTATCTCGACATTTTTTTAAATTTGAAAAAAAAGAATACATATAAATCTCCTAGTTATTCATGTTTTAAAAATTCTCTCATCTCTATCTTTAATAAATTTGCCCTATTTCCATAAATAATTTGAATTCCATTTTCAACTAAAACAGCTCCACTAGCACCTAAAGATTTTTCAAAAATTTTCAAGTCATTAACTTTTGAATTATCTTCTAAAGTTAATCTAAGTCTTGTAAAACAAGCATCTACCTTTTTGATATTCTCTTCTCCGCCAACTGCTTCTATTATTTCTTTTAGTAATTTGGTTGAAATATTTTTATTTACACTAACCTCTTCAAAATTTTCTTCATTACCAGTTTCAAAATTTTCTTCTCTTCCTGGAGTTTTTAAATTTCTTTTTTCTATATATATTTTAAAAGTAAAATAATATAATATAAAATATATAGGTCCTACTATTAAAAGATAATACCAATGAGATCCTTTATCTGAGTTTAGTATACCATTAAATATAAATGAAAGTAAAGGTCCTCCAAAACTAGATGGCCCTGGAATATTTATTTCTAAAATATAAGTTAAAATATATGCTATTCCAGCATAAAAAGAGTGAATTATAAATAACATTGGAGCTATAAATAAGAATGAAAATTCTAATGGTTCTGTAATTCCCATTAAAGCACATGGTAACACTGCTGCTGTCATTAAAGCAGCTACTTTCTTTTTATTTTTTGGTAATGATGTTTTATAAATAGCTAATGCAGCTCCAGGTAAACCAAACATAGCAAATAAAACTTTTCCATTCATTACGAATCTTGTAATATTTATATCAAATTTAGCTGTTGGTGAACTTAACATTGCATTATATATATTTACTGCACCTTCTACCATAACTCCATCTATATTTAAATATCCTCCTAATTGAGTAAAAAAGAATGGAAGATAAATAAAATGGTGTAATCCAAATGGAAGAAGTAATCTTTCAGATAATCCATATATAAAAGCTCCACTAGCACCTATTGAATTAATTATATCAGAAGATTTAATTAACAAATGTTGAATAGGTGGAAAAATAAAAGCTAAAATAATTCCTAAAATACTTGAAAAAATAATTGAAAGTGCTGGTATTGATCTAGTTCCATTAAAGATAGATAATATTGCTGGTAACTGTATTTTATAGAATTTATTATGGATATGTGCTATTAAGAATCCAACTAAAATTCCACCAAAAACACCTGTATCTAAAGTTAATACTCCTAATATTTGTTTTTGACCTATTAATAAATTTTTAGGATCTAAATTTCCTGTATAAATAAGGAAATTTCCTAATATTGTATTCATTGTCATATATCCTAAAAAACCACTAAGAGCTGCTGTTGCCTTTTCACTTTTTACAAAACCATAAGCTATACAAATTGCAAATATTACTGGAATATTATTATTTACCACATTTCCTGCATCTTTTAAAATATTAAAAAATATAGTTAAATTTTTTAAAAAAGGAAATAATTCTAATATTTTTGGATTTGTAAAACCACTTCCAATTCCAACTAAAATTCCTGCTATTGGTAATATTAAAACAGGAGCCATTAATACTTTTCCCAATTTTTGAAATTCACTAAATAATCTATTTTTATCCATTTTTCCCCCTAAATTAATAAGATTTTTTTTCTAATCTTGGCCAATATTCTCCATTAGCTTCAATAAAGTCATCTAAAATAGCTTTAGCAATATTTGTTGATGGAATTGTTTTATTTATTGCTATTGCTTGAAGAGCTTTATCATAAGAATTCTCAAAATATGCATCTACAGCTAATTTTTCTGAAGCAGCTTGATTTTCTATTAAACCTTTATAAAAAGTTGAAATAGGCTTTCTTGAAATTGCTTCAGGTCCCCAGCTTCTTAAGTAAGCAGGAACTTCTACCATTACATCTGATGGTAAATTAGGTATTGCTCCATTATTTTCTACAATAACTAAATATCTATACCCTTTGTTATAAGCAATAGAAGCTGCTGCATCTACTATAAAATCTCCAAAAACAGTAAATTCTTGTATTGGGCTTTTATATTCAGATGGATTTGCTAAATATTTTTGATATTCTTCTATCATCTCTTTCTCTCTACCATTGATCACCATATCAGCTCTTGTATAACTAGGGTCCATTTTTTTTACAACATCAGATGAATATAAATAATATTGTAAATAACTATTTGGTAAATATTCAGGATAATCCTTTATTATTTCAGCATATTGTTTCCAAGTTTTTTGCCAATCCTTGTCTTTATGATGTTTATCACTACATGCTGTCATTCCATTTTCTAAAATTAATTTTCTTAATTCTGGTAATCTATCCTTTCCTGTTTTATCATATAATGCTGTAAACCAACCAAAGTGATTAAGTCCAAAATATTCAGGGTCTAATTCTGTCCAATCTTTTAGCCCTAGCATTTTACTATATGATAATAAAATTGCAACTGGCATATCGCAGATATTTAAAATTCTTTCATTTCCAAATTCTCTTCTTGTTGCTTCTGCTACTACAGCAGCTGGATTTGAATAATTTAAAATCCAACAATTAGGTGAATATTTTTTTGCTTGTCTTATAATTTCTATAACAGCTGGAATTGATCTAATTCCATAAGAAATTGATCCTCCTGGCCCACAAGTTTCTTGTCCTACAACACCATATTTTAATGGAATTTTTTCATCACAGCTTCTCATCTTTAGACCACCTTGTCTTATTTGAGCAAAGACAAAATCAACATCAGTAAAAGCTTCTTTATAATCAGAGGTACTTATTACTTCTAAATTTTCATATGCTTCTTCTATAAACTGAGTCATAATCGATTTTACCATATTCATTCTCTCTTCATCGATATCAAAAAGAATCAATTTTTTTAATGGAAACTCTTCTTTTTTTTGTAATAAACTTTGGATTATTCCAGGAGTATGAGTACTTCCTGCTCCTACAATTACAACTGTATTTTTTTTCATTTTTTCCTCCTACTATTTTTTATTTTTTTATATTTTTATAATAGCATAAAAAAAATTTACACGTCTAAAATTTTCATTTTTTGAAAATTTTATTTTTATATGACCGTTTAATAAACTGAAATTCTTTATTTATAATAAAAAAAGCTGAGTAGCATTAAAAAAATGCTTTACTCAGCTCTCTTTTTTTGTATAATATAGTCGCCAAATAAAATATACAAAAGGAGATATACATGCTTTTAAAACACATATTCTCCGATATTAATATATCAAATCTTTTAACTCATGTCAAAAAATATTTTTACTATAATCATTTTCTTTACATTGAAGAGACTATTCAAAAATTTCTTGCTTGTTCAATTGATAAAGCTTTCATTGTTTATCAATGCCCTCTGTGCGGTAGCGCT